>JAZODO010000181.1:0-10897 GCA_045597065.1 Acutalibacteraceae bacterium
ATTTTTTCATATTCTTTAGCAAGTTCTTCTTCGGAAGCGGTAAGACCTTCAACCTCTACGATTTTTTCAAGAGCAAGGCGGATTTTAACCTGCTTTTCGCTTTGAGGACGGAAGGTAGCCTTGAAATCTTCTACAGTAGTACCTGTATATTTTAAGTAGGTTTCTAAATCCATACCTTGGCTACGGAGACGATAATCGAACTCACGAACACTTTCGTTAGAACGGTTTTCAATCATAGCTTCGGGGATTTCTGCCTTCATGCCTTCTACTACCATTTCAACGAGTTTGTTTTCAACTTCGTCGTCGGCAGTTTTGGTTTTACGTTCAAGGGTTTTAGCCTTAATGTCTTCTTTAAGAGCATCTAAGGTATCAAATTCGCTAACATCTTTAGCAAATTCATCGTCGATAACAGGCATTTCTTTAGCCTTAAGTTCGTTAAGTTTGCACTTAAAGGTGGCGTCTTTACCAGCAAGTTCTTCTGCGCCATATTCTGCGGGGAAGGTAACGTTTACGTCAAATTCATCGCCAACATTATGGCCAACGATTTGTTCTTCGAAACCGGGGATAAACTGGCCGGAGCCTAAGGTTAAAGAATAACCTTCGCCTTTACCGCCTTCAAAAGCAACGCCATCTACAAAGCCTTCAAAATCGATAACGGTCATATCGTCCATAGCGGCTGCTCTGCCTTCAACGGTTACAACGCGAGAGTTTCTGTCTGCAAGGCGGTTAATTTCTGCGTTAACTTCTTCGTCGGAAACGGTGGGAGTTACGCGTTCTGCCTTAAGGCCTTTATATTGACCAAGTTCTACTTCGGGTTCAACAACAACGGTAACTTTAAGTTCAGCACCTTCTTGTTTGCTAACAGAAGTAACTTCGGTTTTTTCTACGTCAACAAGTTTTAAACCTGCCTCGCTGACTGCGCCTAAAAGAGCACCTTCGTAAAGAAGATTTAAAGCGTCGTCAAAGAAAACGGCTTCGCCATAAAGTCTTTCGATAGTGGTAAGAGGAGCCTTGCCCTTTCTAAAGCCTTTTACGGTAATGTTTTTTGCTTCTTTCTTATATACTTTTTGAATCGCATCGCAAAAAGACGCAGCATCGATAGAAATTTCGAGCTCGTACTTATTGGTATCGATTTTGTTTGAAGCTTTTAAACTCATTTTTTATACCTCCAAAAAGTTAAACATAGCACATTTGTGCATAAATTATCACATATTAATATAACATATTATTTAAAATATTTCTACTAATTTTTTGAAAATTACCGGAATTTTTTTATTTTATAGTAAATGGTACAAAATTAAGGCAGTCAGACGATATAAGTTTAAGCTTTATGCCCTCAAATTCGCCTATTGCATTATGAAACCCAGGTCCATGAATGTGGCCATAAAAGACTTCGTTTACCGAATATTTTTTTAATGTTTCAATAAATTCGGTACAAACTTCGTTTCCGTAGGCGGGCGGATAGTGCATAAAAACGAGCGGTTTAAGTCCGGATTCTACCGCAGCAGAAAGCGAACGCTCTAAACGACCGTTTTCGCGAGCGATAATTTTTTTATCGGATTCGCTAGACGAAAACATCCAACCGCGAGTTCCGCAAACTGCTCTATCTTCTACCATAACGGCATTATTAAAAACGAGTTCAATCGATTTAATGTTATTTTTAGTAAAAAATTCATTTACTTTTTTAACCGTTGACCACCAAAGGTCGTGGTTTCCTTTAAGTAATATTTTTTTACCGGGAAGTGAATCTAAAAACTTAAAGTCTTCGAGCGATTCTTCTAGTTTGAGCGCCCACGAAAAATCTCCGGGTAAAATTACTGTGTCTGTTTCTTTTACCATTCTGGTCCAGTTGCTTTTAATGCGTTCTACATAGTTGTCCCAACCAAATACGTCCATTGGTTTATCTGTTCCAAGCGACAAATGTAAATCGGAAATAGCAAAAATACTCAAACTAAAATCACCTCTTTTATGAATAAATTTTTAGTTTCTCCAAACAATAACTTTGACCTTAAAAGGTTCAAAATTTTTAATGGAGGGAAATATTATGAATAATTGTGAAAACGGCAGATGTGCTCCAGGAAATGTAATTTCGGGTATTAAGTGCGACGTTGTAAGTTGCGAATACAACCGCGAAGGCAACAAATGCCAAGCAGGTTCTATTGAAGTTGGTCACGGAAATTGCAATTCCAGCAGAGAAACATCTTGCGAAACCTTTAAAGCAAAGAGTAACTAAAACCTTGAAAAACGCCCAACGGAATAGTCCGAACGGGCGTTTTTGCTTTTTATCGGTTAATGCCGAGTCGGTCTAAAACGACCTTATTCATATCTTCTTTGTTGCAAACGTTGTTAAAACGAACAACCGCAGTTTCGAGTTCTGCAATAGGAGCAGGAATTTCGGTATTAGTCTTTTTAGACAGAAGTTTAACCGCATCGAACTCATCGGCAGGAACGGTTTCGCCAATTGCTTCTAAAACGCTGTTAGCAAACTTATAGGGGCTTGCGGTAGAAGCAATAACAACAGGGCGATTATCGCCTGTTTCGGCCTTGTAATCGTTATAAACGCTTACTGCAACTGCGGTATGAGTATCAATAAGATAGTCATACTTTTCTAAGGTTTCTTTGATTGTTTTAGAAGTGCTTTCTTCGCCACAGAAACCGCCGTAGAATAGGTTTTGAAGTTTAGCAAAAACATCATCGGTAACGGTATATTTACCGGTTGTTTTAAGGCTTTCTTGCCAAGAAGAAACAAGTTTATCGTTATGGTCGGTTAGTTCATATAACATTCTTTCAAGGTTAGAAGAAATAAGAATGTCCATAGAGGGAGAAATGGTTGTAAAGAAACTTCTGTTTCTATCGTATGTACCGGTTCTAAGGAAGTCGGTTAAAACGTTATTAGAGTTAGAGGCGCAAATAAGTTTATTTATAGGAACGCCCATAACCTTAGCGTAATAAGCGGCAAGAATATTACCAAAGTTACCGGTAGGAACAACTACGTTAAAGCCGTCTTTAAGATATTCTTCGCCCTTATCTAAAAGGTCGCAATAGGCAGAAACATAGTAGATGATTTGAGGAGCAAGACGACCCCAGTTAATAGAGTTAGCGCTAGAAAATTCCATATTATTTTTCGCTAGTACGTCTTTAATTCCGTTATCGGTAAATATGGTTTTAACGCCTGTTTGAGCATCGTCAAAGTTACCGTTGATAGCGCAAACGTAAACGTTTTCGCCCTTTTGGGTATTCATTTGAAGTTGTTGCATCGCGCTAACGCCGTCGTTAGGATAGAAAACCATAATTTCGGTATTTTTAACATCTTTAAAACCTTCAAGAGCTGCCTTACCTGTATCACCCGAAGTAGCAACAAGAATTACGGTTTTTTTACCGCTTGAAACCTTAGCGGCAGAAGTGGTTAAAAGATAGGGCAAAATTTGAAGCGCAAGGTCTTTAAAAGCGCAGGTAGGACCATGCCAAAGTTCAAGAATATTAACCTTATCGTCGAGCGCTTTAATAGGCGCGGGAAGGTCGTTATCGAAGGAGCCTAAATAGGCGCCTTCGGTACAATATTTTAATTCTTCTTCCGAAAAATCGGTAAGGAAATTTTTAAATACATATTGAGCTCTGCCAACATAGTCGAGCTTTTTTAGAGCCGAAAAATCTTCGGCAGAAAGTTTAGGAACCGACTGAGGAACAAAAAGGCCGCCTTCAACCGAAATTCCGTGTGCAATAGCGGTTGAAGATTCAACTACTGCGTTATTATCACGTGTACTATTATATAACATAAAGAAACTCCATTCTTTAAAAGTCTTTACATATTTTATACCAAACTAAAGCCTTTGTCAAAGGTTAGTTTAATCGTTTAAAATGTTACCCTCGAAAGCGTTTTTAATATAGTTTAGAGAAAACTTTAATTCACCTTTACTATCTCTCCTATAGAAGACTTCGGCTATATCGAAACGATATTGGCCGCTATAATGAGCCATTTTTATAAAACGCTTGGCGGTTTTAATAATTTTTTCTCTTTTAATTTGGTCTACCGCAAAAGCGGGGTCTACAAAAGAGCCTTTTTCGCGAGTTTTAACCTCTACAAAAGCAATGGTTGTATGATTTTCGGCTACAATATCAATTTCACCCAAATTAGTTTTAAAATTTCGGCTAAAAATTATATAGCCTTGAGTTTTTAGAAAATCAGCTACCATTTGCTCCCCTATTCGACCAATTTCGTTAGCCCAACTCATAGCTTTTTAAGAAAGGACGGACGATGAACTTCGCTAATTCCAAATTCACGAATAGCGTTCATGTGCTCGGCAGTTCCGTAACCTTTATGTTTAGCAAAACCATACTGGGGATACTTTTGGTCGTACTCTAAAAGAAGCCTGTCTCTGGTAACCTTAGCGAGTATTGAAGCCGCCGCAATAGACATAGACTTAGCGTCGCCCTTAACAACCGTTTGGCAGTTTACTTTTATGTCTTTAGGAACGCGATTTCCGTCGATAAGGGCGAAATCGGCCTTAATCGAAAGGCTTTCTATTGCGCGATTCATTGCAAGATAGGTTGCATTTAAAATATTAACCTCTTCGATTTCTTCTACAGTTGCAAATGCGATACCATAGGCAACTGCATTTTCAAGTATAACGTCGAAAAGGGCTTCCCTTTTCTTTTCGGAAAGCTTTTTAGAGTCGTTAATTCCTTCTATAGGGCGGTTTTCGTCTAGGATAACAGCAGCTGCACAAACGGGACCGGCCAGAGGACCTCTTCCCGCTTCATCGACACCGCAAATAAAACGATACCCTTTACTAAGCGCCTCTTTTTCAAGTTCAAAATCAGGCATTATTTTCAACCCTTTCAAGACTTATGCGACCAATTTTACAATTTCGGTATTCTTCTAAAAGCATAGCCGAAGCGCGTTCGGTATCGGTTTCGCCGCCCCTTATTACCATTCCCCTCTTTTTACCTATTGCACAAAGCAAATCGTAAGGTTCTTCGTCGAGCGAAGGAAGATTATAACGAGCCATTAAAAGTTCGGGATAATTTTCTTTTAAATTTTCAATAAGGCGAACCGCTAAAAGTTCGATATCTAAAATAGCGTCCTTAACAGCCCCCGTAAATGCCAGGCGTTCGCCAACTGTTTGGTCTTCGAACTTAGGCCATAAAACACCTGGGGTATCTAATAGTTCTAGCTGCTTGTCTATTGTAACCCACTGATTACCTCGAGTAACACCGGGGCGATTTTCGGCCTTAACGCGGCTATTGCCCGCTACTTTGTTAATAAAGGTAGATTTACCAACATTAGGAATACCTACCACCATAACGCGAAGGGGCTTTCCAACCATACCTTTTTCGCGATAGGCTTCTAACTTTTCGGCAAGGGTTGTTTTAACAATATCTTTAAAATTACCAACACCTTTACCGGTTTTACAGTCGACCGGAACGGCAGAAATACCTTGTTTTTTATAAAATTCAATCCATTTTGCGGTTTCAATAGGGTCGGCCATATCGCACTTATTAAGCAATATCATAAGAGGTTTATCTTTTATAATATCGTTTAGGTCGGGGTTTCGGCTACTAACAGGAATGCGCGCGTCTACAATTTCGGCTACCGCATCGATAATAGGAAGAATTTCTTGAATTTTTCTTCTTGTTTTGGTCATATGACCGGGAAACCATTGGATGTTTTGCATTTCACTACTCATTTTCGTAAAGTCCTCCAATAGATTCAAAGGGCCAAATTCTATAAATAGCCTTACCTAAAACGTAGCGTTTATCGATAAGACCGCCTTCACCGATAGTAGATGAACGGCTATCAACCGAGTCGTTACGATTATCGCCTAAAACGAAAATATAGCCCTCTTTAACATAAAGGGGAAACTCTACATCATACATTCTGTTAGTAGGGGTTTTTACATATGGTTCGGCTAGTTCTTGCATATTATTTAAACTATCGCCAACATATACTTTACCCTTTACAAAATCTATATCAACATATTGACCCTCGGTTGCTATAACGCGCTTAATAATAGGGTCGTTACTGTTTGAATTTACCGCGTTATTTGTGTTACGGGAAACTACTACTATATCGCCAAACTCCGGTTCATAAAAAAGATTTGAAATAACAACCCTTTCTCCGCTATACAAAGTGTTTTGCATTGAAGGGCCAACAATTGTTGCAATTCTGAAAAAGAAGGTAAAGATAATTACAACCGTGATAAGCGCTACCGCGATAGTTTCTACCCAGTCGAATAATTCTTTTGAAATTTTGGCCGATTTCTTATTGCCTTCAGTACCTTCGAGGGCTTGAAGTTCATCTTCGTTTACACGGAAACCGCTTTCGTTTTCCATAAAACACCTCAAACATAAAAATAAACAAAAGGAGACAGCGTTTTGCCGCGGTCTCCTTTCTTCGGATCAGGATTTTAGATAGATTCCTTAACCTTAGCTGCTTTACCAACTCTATCACGGAGATAGTAAAGTTTAGCTCTGCGAACGCGACCTTTTCTGATCGTTTCGACTTTTGCAACGTTGGGGGAATGTACGGGGAATACGCGTTCAACGCCTACACCGTAGGAAACACGTCTTACGGTAAAGGTTTCTGCGATACCGCTGTTGTTTTTAGCAATTACGGTTCCTTCGAAAACCTGAATTCTTTCACGTTCGCCTTCACGAATCTTAACGTGTACACGAACAGTGTTACCGATTTCTACAACCGGTGCGTCTTCCTTAATCATTCCTGCTGTGAGATTTTTAACAGCATCGTTCATTAGTTTTTCCTCCCTAATTTTCCAGACGTTCGTGCCACCTTAGTGACAGAGGACCACCCGCTTTAATGTCGATAATTCGGCACCAAACCCACCTATTAGGAAACAGGTGTAATCAAATGCTAAAGTATTATACTACAAGTTACTAAAAAAATCAAGCATTATTTTTATACAGTAAACCTAACTTTTAAATGGTTAATTTTGTATATATTTTTTACGGTTTAAAAACAACTTTTGCGACAATATTTTGGCCATAATTTTAAATTTACTATTGTTTTAATTTGATATATATAGTATAATATAATATATTTGTTCATATATATAGTTTTTTCACTCGAGGTGTAACTATTGAAAGACCTTGTCTATTTAGATAATAGCGCAACAACTAAACCTTGCAACAAAGCGATAGAACGACTCAACTTTGCCCTATTAGAGAACTGGGGAAACCCTTCTTCTCTACACACGGTTGGTATAACCGCCGAAGATATTCTTATTTCTTGTAAAGAAATATGCGCAAAAACCATTTCGGCCAGAACAGACGAAATATATTTTACATCGGGCGGCACAGAAGCTAACAACATTGCTATAAACGGCGCCGTACTTTCCCGCGCAAAGAGAGGCCGTAAAATTGTTACAACAACTATTGAACACCCTTCGGTTTTAGAGGCTATTAAAAACTTTGAAAACCAAGGTTTTGAGATTATTTATTTAAAGCCGCAACAAAACGGAAAAATTTCGGAGCAAGACCTTAGAGACGCAATTGACGAAAAAACTATTTTGGTTAGCATAATGCTTGTAAACAACGAAATAGGAAGTATTCAGCCTATAAAAGCGGCGGCCGATGCCATCAAGGCTTCAAACTCCCCCGCTCTTTTACATTGTGATGCGGTTCAAGCTTTTGGAAAACTTCCTATTAAGGTTTCTTTACTAGGGGTAGACCTATTAACATTTAGCGGCCATAAAATACACGCTCCTAAAGGAATAGGGGTTCTTTATAAGAAAAAAGGCGTTCACATTACTCCTTTAATATTTGGCGGCGGCCAACAAGAAAACCTACGCCCCGGCACCGAACCGGTACCTCTTGTTGCGGCCCTGGAAGGCGCAATTCTGGAACTTCCCAACCCAAACACTCAACTTATTAAGGCCACCGATATTTATAACTATGCAAAAGAAGAACTTCTTAAAACAGGAATGGTTAAAATAAATTCTCCTAAGGATGCTCTTCCCTACGTTTTAAATATTTCGGTTCCGGGTTGGCGTTCTGAAACACTGCTGCACTTTTTAGATTCTAAAGGAGTTATTGTTTCAAGCGGAAGCGCATGTGCAAAAGGAGCAATAAGCCCTACCCTTACTGCGCTTGGGCTCGACAAAAAAAGTATCGATAGCGCGCTTAGAATAAGTTTTTCGCGTTTTAACACAAAATCAGACATTGATTTACTTGTAAAAGCTCTTACTGATGCAACTAATAAACTTAAAAGGTCGTAAAAAATGAAAGAAATAATACTTATTAAAAACGGAGAGTTAGCCCTTAAAGGCCTTAACCGCAGTGTATTTGAAGACACACTTATTAGAAATTTAAAAATTTCGCTTAAAGAATGCGGCAGTTCGGTTATAAAAAAGGCTCAATCCACCATATACATTGAACCTCAAGACGATAATTTTGACTTTGACGATGCTTTAAATAGAGTTTCTAAAGTTTTCGGTATTGCCGCTTTTTCTCGCGCAAGAGTTTGCGAAAAAGAGATGGATGCTATTTTAAAAACCGCGCCCGAATATTTAGCGGAAACTCTTAAATCGATTAAAACATTCAAGGTTGAAGCAAAACGCGCAGACAAGCGTTTTCCATTTACCTCTCCCCAAATAAGCGCAGCGGTTGGCGGTGCTATTCTTTCGGATTTCCCCCATTTAAGAGTAGACGTTCATAACCCCGACGAAATAATTACTGTTGAAATTCGAGATTATGCCGCATATATTCGCTCAGGCCAACTCCCCGGCGCAGGCGGGTTGCCTGTTGGTACCGCAGGAAAGGCTTCTATTCTTATTTCGGGCGGTATTGATAGCCCTGTTGCCGCTTGGACTATGGCAAAACGAGGACTTAAACTTGATGCTATTCATTTTGCCAGTCCGCCCTATACAAGCCCCAGAGCAGAACAAAAGGTTAAAACCCTTCTTTCTAAGGTTGCTTTATATAGCGGTACCATTAAACTCGCTATTGTACCATTTACCGAAATTCAAGAAGAAATTGCTAACAAATGTCCCGAAGAGTATTTTACCCTTATTATGAGGCGCATTATGATGCGAATAGCTGAAAAAATTGCAGTTTACCATAAAAGCGGCGCTCTTATTACGGGCGAAAGTTTAGGCCAGGTTGCGAGCCAAACGCTACCCGCTATCGGAGTTACTGACGCAGTTACACAAATACCTGTTCTGCGCCCCTTAATTGGTAGCGACAAAGAAGAAATTATTAAAATTTCTCGTAAAATCGATACCTTTGAAACCTCTTGTTTACCTTATGAAGACTGTTGTACGGTTTTTACCCCTAAACACCCAAAAACAAGGCCTACAATTGCTCTTTGCGAAGAAGCTGAAGCCGCTCTAAATATTGATGAACTTGTAGCAAGAGCTATAAAAGAAACCGAATATACTTTTATTGATTAATACGGAGGCATAAAGTGAAAGTAGAACTAATATGCGTTGGAAATGAACTGCTTTCCGGCGACATAGTTAATACAAACGCTGCATACATTGCTAAACAGCTTAAAAAACTCGGACACGAATCTTTAAGACAGTTTACCATAGATGACAACAAAAACCATTTATGTGAACTTGTTTTAGAGTCTTTTGGTCGTTGTGATATTATAATTTTAACCGGCGGACTTGGTCCTACCGCAGACGACATTACAAAAGAAGCCGTTTGCGAAGCGTTAGGGCTTGAACTTGTTGAAAACAAAATTTGCCGCAAACATTTAGAGACCTTTTTTAAAAATTTAGGAAAAACGCCAACCCAAAATAACTATAAACAAACGTTGGCACCCAAAGGCGCTAATATACTTATAAACGATTTGGGCACCGCTTGTGGAATAGATATTAACATAAACGAAAAGCATGTTATTCTTCTTCCCGGCCCAGAAAAAGAACTAACATATATGTTTGACACATATGTTACACCTATTTTAAAAGAACTAAGCGACACCGCAACCGTTACTCGTAATCTTAATGTTTTCGGGCTTGGAGAGTCAACTATTGAAAGCATGATTAAATCCTATTGCGGCAAAGAAAACCCCGTTGTAGCCACATATTGGGGTAATAACGAATGTAGGGTTAGCATTACTGCAACCGCCAACACAACAGCCGAAGCAGAAACTCTTTGTACCAAAACCATGCTAAACATTCGTGAAATTCTTGGCGACTATGTTTATGGAACAGATTCAGAAGGACTTGCTTTTGAAGTTGTAAATGCACTTAGGGCTTCTAACCTTAAAATTTCTACCGCAGAATCTTGCACGGGCGGTATGCTTTCTCAAACTTTAACTTCGGTTCCCCACGCTTCTGAGGCGGTTGAAATAGGAATTTTAGCATATTCTAACCGCATTAAGCAAGAGGCATTATCGGTACCGATACAAGTTTTAAACGAAAAGGGCGCTATTAGTAAAGAAACCGCTATGCATCTAGCTAAAAACGTTAGAATTTTAAGCGGTTCTGATATTGGTGTTAGTATTACAGGTAATGCCGGACCATCCGCCAACGAAAACAAACCGGTAGGACTTGTATATATCGCACTTGCAGACCGAACAAAATACTATGTTAAAAAGCTAACCCTTTCCCCTACCTATGACCGCGAAAGAATTCGCAGTTATGCAACTTTAGCTGCACTCGACCTTGTTAGAAAATATATTGCAGCCCGTCCTTTCGCTCTTTCGGGAATGGTAGACTTTGACACCGAATTTATATTCGAAGATGAAGTTTCGGTAGAAACAAAACCCGAAAACCCAATTTCTTTTATAAAAGAAGAACAAGAGCCTTTATTTAGCGAAGAATCTATCGATACTTTTACTGTTTTTGAACAAGAAGAAGTTGTAGAAGAAGTAGTAGAAGAAAAAACTACTATTTTAGAAAAAGCAACTATAATTCCTGCTAAAAAATTTACA
>JAZODO010000182.1:0-8001 GCA_045597065.1 Acutalibacteraceae bacterium
TATAATTCAAAATGTATATAGGTAAATTGGAAAAGTTGTCCGCTTTTCTAAGTTTTTGTCGTGGTAAATAAAAAATATTCTGTTAAAATAGACTTATAAATTTTTAAAAGGAGTACCTTATGCAAATCGAATCTTTAACCGATATTTGGCAGGCCGTTTGTGAAGAACTTAAAAAACGCATGACCGAAATTTCCTTTAACGTTTGGTTTAAAGACCTTCACCCTATCGAAATTAGAAACGGCGAAATAGTACTCGGTATTTATTCCGAATATAAAAAGCAAATTATCGAATCTAACTATATGCACATAATTAAACCCTCTATTATGGAAATTATGGGTATCGATATGGAAATCAAAATAGTTGTCGAAGACGAAAACGGTAAAATCTTACCCAGTACCGTTGCCCCCGTTAACTCTTCTTTTGAAGATAGTTTTACCTTCGATAACTTTATTATGGGTTCTTGTAACCGCTTCGCTCATGCGGCCTCTATGGCGGTTGCCGATAATCCCCGTATTATCTATAACCCTCTTGTAATCTACGGTCCTTCGGGCGTTGGTAAAACCCACCTTATGCTCGCTATTAGAAACCGTATTAAAGAAAAGTTCCCCGAAAAACGTATAGAATACGTTCGTTGCGAAGAATTTACCAGTAACCTTATCGAAGCTATTCATACCGGTACTGCCGACCTCTTCCGCGCCCGTTTTAGAAATCTAGACGTTATGCTTATCGACGATATTCAATTTATCGCGGGTAAGGAACAAACCCAGGAAGAATTCTTTAATACCTTTAACGCCCTTCACCAAGGCGGAAAGCAACTTGTCTTTACTATGGACAGGCCCCCGAAAGACGTTAAAACCCTAGACGACCGTATTAGAAACCGCCTTGAAATGGGTCTTTTCGCCGATATTACCCCGCCCGACTACGAAACCCGCGTTGGTATTATTAAGAAAAAGGCCGAATCGCTCGGAATTACTATCGAAGAAAACATTGTTCACTATATTGCCGAACATATTAAAATGAATACCCGTCAACTTGAAGGGGTTGTTAAAAAACTTCAAGCCCTTATAAGTATTCAAAACCATACCCCAACTATTGCGGTTGTTCAAAACATAATTCGCGAAGTAGTTCACGATACAAAACCCGAACCTATTAAAATAGAAAAAATTATAGCCGAAGTAGCCAGAACCTACGACGTTTCTGAAAAAGATATTATTTCTAAACGCAAAACGGCCGAACTTGCCAAAGCGCGCCAAATTGCTATGTATATCGCTAAGGAAACTACCGAACTCGGTTATAAACCTATTGGCGAATCCTTTGGTAAAGACCATACTACCGTTTTATATGCCGTTAAAAAGATAGAAGGCTTCTTACGCGAAAATCCCCGCGAAAAAGAACTTATCGACGACATCATTAAAAACCTTAAAACCGAAGGCTAATTATTCTACTTATTCAACTTAATTAACACGAAGTTATTCACAAGGCTGTTAAAAACTAAAAAGTTATTAACTTATTAAATAGTTATAAAATTTTTATTAAAACCCTAAAAATTGGCTTTACTAAACGCTAAAACCTACTTTTTAAACTTTTTAACACCCTCTAATAATACTACTATTTTTTAAGTTTATTTAATTATTAAATTTCTGTTTTTTTAAAAAGGAGTTTTCTTTATGCGTTTTACAACACAAAGAAGCGAACTATTAGAAGCTGTACAAAATTTATCCAGAATTGTTACTAAAACAAGCCAACCCGTACTCGAAGGTATTTTAATTTCGGCTGAACAAGGAAAAATTACCCTGGTTAGTTATAACCTTGAAATGAGTATGAAAAAGGTTATCTATGCTTCTTGCGAAGAAGAAGGCGATATTGTTATTAGCGCAAAGCTTTTAACCGAAATTCTTCGTAGAAGCGATAGCGCTTCGGTTACTATCGAAGCTGATGAACGCCTTATGTGTCATATTCGTTCGGGTAATGCCGTATTCGATATTATGGGTATGAGCGCGCTCGATTTTCCCGAAACCCCATCGGTTCCCGAAACAGAAAAAATTTCTATCGAAGGCGGTCTTTTAAAAGATATGGTAAGAGGAACCCTTTTTGCGGTTGCTACTACCGAAGGTTCTCGCCCTATTTTAACCGGTCTTAATATTACTGTTCAAAACGGCGTTGCCCAATTTATTGGTATCGATGGCCGTAGAATGGGTATTAGAAAAGAAACTATCGGCGGAAATACCGAATGTAACTTCGTAATAGCAGGTAAAGCAATAGGCGAAGCGGTTAAAATTATTGCCGACGATAAGGAAATGGTAGAAATTTATATTACCAAAACCCTCGTATCTTTTAAAATTGACGGTTATACGCTTGTTTCTCGTTTACTCGAAGGAATATTTGTAAATTACGAAAAAGCCATTCCTAAGGAATTTTTACAAACATTAAAGGTAAATACTCGCGATATTATTGATATTATCGAAAGAATTTCGCTTGTTGTAAACGACCGTTTAACAACCCCCGTTCGTTGTTCTATCGGAAACCCTGTTTCTACCTTTAAATGTATTTCGGCCGTTGGTTGCGCTACCGATACCTATGAAACCGAACTTTCCGGCCCCGAATTTGAAATTGGTATTAACGCCCAATATTTACTCGACGCTCTTCGTGCAACAGAATCTGACCAAGTTTTAATGAGTTTTAAGGGCGGAAGCGAAGGCTTTTTAATAGAACCTATCGATTCAGATAGTTTCCTTTATATGATAATGCCTATGCGAATTAAATAATTAAAGGTTTATTTATGACAACTATTTATATTAAAGAAAAATTTATAAGATTAGACAGCGCTTTAAAACTTGCCAGTTTTGTTTCAACCGGAGGACACGCAAAGGTTGTTATTCAAGGCGGTGAAGTTTTAGTAAACGGTGAAGTTTGCTTAATGCGCGGTAAAAAACTTTATAAGGGCGACACAGCCGAATATGACGGCCAAAGTCTAACAGTAGATTATGAAGGCTAATAAACTTAGCGGAAACGGTTTTAGAAACCTTTTACCTTTTAGCGTAGAGTTTTGCGACTCTATGAACGTAATTTATGGCGCTAATGCCCAAGGTAAAACCAACCTTATCGAAGCGTTATGGCTTTTTACGGGGGCTAAAAGTTTTAGAACTAATAAAGATAGCGAACTTGTGGCTTTTGGTAGCAGTAAAGCCGATTTAAAGTTAGATTTTGTAAGCGGTGGGGTAGAGCGCGAAGCAAAAATTTCTATCTCGAACCGCCGTAGTGCAGAACTTGATACCAAAAGGTTAAAATCCGCTTCTAATTTAGCCGGTAATTTTTGTGCGGTAGTTTTTTCTCCTGCCGATTTACAAACGGTTAAAGACGGCCCAGCTTTACGCCGTAGATTTATAGACTTAGCTATTTATCAACTTTACCCAAATTATGGCGCAATTTTAAAACAATATACCCGCGCTGTAACCCAACGAAACGCTCTTCTTAAAAGTATGGACTCAAAACTGGTTCATAACGATATGCTAAACGCCTTTGAAGCCGAAATTGCAACTTTGGGCGCGAAGGTTATAGAGTACCGTATTAAATATTGCGACCATTTAACAAAAAACGCTTCGGCTATATATGGCGAACTGTCTTCTCTTCGCGAAGAGTTGGTAGTTCATTATATGCCTTCGTGTAGCCCCGAAGATTTGGCCGAAAAACTATATAGTTCCCGTAAAACCGATATTTTTTCGGGTATTACTTCTATTGGCCCCCATAGAGATGATTTAGATTTTAAAATTAACTCTATTTCGGCCCGAAACTTTGGTAGCCAAGGTCAACAAAGAAGCGTTGCTCTTTCACTTAAACTCGCCGAAGCGAAAACTCTAAAAGATATTACGGGCGAACAACCCGTTGCCATTTTAGATGACGTTATGAGCGAACTCGACCCCGACCGCCAAGCTTTTATTTTAAATCACATTAAAGATTGGCAGGTATTTATAACCTGTTGCGATAAGGCAAACGTAAAACCCCTTAAAGAAGGTAAGGTTTTTACCGTTTTAGGCGGAAAGATTAAAGAGTAAAAGAATCTAGGGCGCTACCTTTTCTACCCGCCGATTTAACCAAAAATCTATATTTTTGAGATGATAATATGTACTTACACCTAGGCGAAGATACAATAGTTAAAACAAAAGACATTATAGGCATATTTGATATGGATACGACAACGGTTATGAAATCGTCGCGTAACTTTTTAAATATAGCCGAAAAAGAAAACCGAACTATAACGGTTTCCTTCGAACTACCAAAATCTTTTATAGTTTTAAAAAAACCTAAAGACGAAAAACCTTTAATTTACATAAGCCAACTTTCAAGTACAACGCTTGAAAACAGGTCGAAAACATTTTTAGGTTATAAATAAATTTTAAACTAATTTTTTTCAAGGAGAAAAAGATGGATAACAATAAAAACCTACCCGTAACAGGCAATTATGACGAAAACTCCATACAGGTTTTAGAAGGGCTTGAAGCGGTAAGAAAACGCCCCGGTATGTATATTGGTTCTACCGGAGAAAGGGGCCTACACCACCTGGTTTACGAAATCGTAGATAACTCTATCGACGAAGCGCTGGCCGGTTATTGCGACAAAATTGTTGTAGAACTTTTAGACGGCGGTTTAGTTAGGGTTATAGATAACGGACGTGGTATTCCTACCGGTATTAACCCCCAAAAGGGTATTCCTACCGTAACGGTTGTATTTACAATTCTTCACGCAGGCGGTAAGTTCGGCGGAAACGGTTATAAGGTTTCGGGCGGACTTCACGGTGTTGGCGCTTCGGTTGTTAACGCTTTATCTTCTTGGCTTGAAGTAGAGGTTAAAGACGGAAAAAATATTCATAAACAACGCTATGAAAAGGGTAATATTGTAACCGATTTAGAGGTTATTGGTAAAACTTTCGAAACAGGTACTACCGTTACCTTTAAGCCCGACCCTTCTATTTTTACCGATACTACTACCTACGATTACGAAACCCTTAAAAAGCGCCTTCGCGAACAAGCCTTTTTAAATGCAGGTATTCGTATTGAACTTAAAGATAGCCGTACCGACGTATTCGAACCCCAAACCGAAGAGTTCTACTACGAAGGCGGTATTAAATCCTACGTTGAATTTTTACTCGAAGGCATTAAAAAAGATAGACTTCATAACGACGTTATCTATTTAAAGAGCGAAGTTAACGACCAAACTGCCGAAATCGCCCTTTTATGGTCTACCGCCTACGATAGCAAAATTATGTCCTTCGCTAATACCCTTTATACCGTAGACGGCGGTACCCATGAACAAGGTTTTAGACAGTCGGTTGCTAACGTTGTAAATAAATACGCTTTCGATTTTAAACATCTTAAAGAGGGTAACCCCCGCCTTAAAGGCGAAGATATTTTAGAAGGTATGGTTGCCGTAGTTTCTGTTAAACTTTCTGACGCCCAGTTCGAAAGCCAAACTAAGGCAAAACTCGGTAATACTTCTATCGGTAAACTTGTAAGAGATTTAGTAAATGACCAACTTTACCGCTATTTAGAAGAACATCCCGCCGATTCTAAAATTATTATAGAAAAATCTATTGCTTCTTCTAACGCTCGCGAAGCCGCTCAAAAGGCACGCGAGGCTTCTCGTAATAAATCGGGTATTGGCGGTAAAACCCGTATGCCCGAAAAACTTAAAGACTGTATTTCCGACGACCCGACAAAAACCGAAATCTATATTGTCGAAGGTGATTCGGCCGGCGGTAGCGCAGTAGAGGGAAGAAACTCTACCTACCAGGCAATTTTACCTCTTTGGGGTAAAATGCTAAACGTAGAAAAGGCCCGAGATGACAAAGTTTACGGAAACGATAAACTTACCCCCGTTATAGTGGCCCTTGGAACAGGTATCGGCGAAAACTTCGATATAGAAAAACTCCGCTACGATAAAATTGTTATTATGGCCGATGCCGACGTCGACGGTTCTCACATTAGAACACTGCTTCTAACCTTCTTCTTCCGCTATATGCCACAACTTATTGAAACCGGACATATCTATTTAGCCCAACCTCCTCTGTTCCGCGTTTCAAAGGGTAAACAACATTTCGACGCATTTACCGATGAAGAAAAGGCCGAATATATCGAACGCCTTGGCGGTACAGCCGACGTTCAGCGTTATAAGGGTCTTGGTGAAATGGACCCCGACCAACTTTGGGAAACAACCCTTAACCCCGAAACCCGTACCTTCCTGCGCGTTACTATGAACGACGCCCAACTTGCCGACGAAACCTTTACAATGCTTATGGGCGATGAGGTTGAACCCAGAAAACAATTTATCGAAGAAAATGCGGTATTTGCTACCGATTTAGACATTTAAGGAAAGGAGAGCGCAAATAATGGCAAAGCAAGAAAAAATTTATTGGCCCGAATCGGAAGAAACCAAAATTCTTCCCGTCGAAATAGTAGACGAAGTTAAGGGCAGTATGCTTCAATACGGTATGTCGGTACTCGTAGGCCGCGCCCTCCCCGACGTACGCGACGGACTAAAACCCGTTCACAGAAGAATTCTTTATACTATGTATGAAAACGGCCTTACCCCCGAAAAGGCTCACCGTAAGTGCGCCGATACCGTAGGTTCGGTTCTCGGCCGTTATCACCCCCACGGCGACAGTTCGGTTTACGAAGCAATGGTTCGTATGGCGCAAGACTTTTCTCTTCGCTACCCCCTAATCGATGGCCACGGTAACTTCGGTAATATCGACGGTTACCCTGCCGCTGCCTACCGTTATACCGAATCTAAAATGAATCGCCTTTCCTACTCTATGTTAGACGACATAGAAAAAGAAACGGTAGATTTTATGCCCAACTACGACGACCGCCTAAAAGAACCTACCGTTCTTCCGGTTCGTTTCCCCCAACTTTTAGTTAACGGTTCTTCGGGTATCGCTTTTGGTATGGCTACCGAAATTCCTCCCCACAACCTTGGCGAGGCTATCGACGGTATGTGTTACCTTATTGACAACCCCGATGCCGAACTTTCCGACCTTTGCGAATATATTAAGGGCCCCGACTTCCCAACAGGCGGTATTATTATGGGCCGCGCAGGTATTCGCGCCGCTTACGCTACCGGTAAGGGTAAAATTATTGTTCGCGGTAAGGCCGAAATAGAAGAACTTGCAAACGGTAAGTTCCGTATAACTATTACCGAAATTCCCTATAAGGTTAGAAAAGAAGCCCTAGTTAAAAAGATTTACGATTTAGCGGCCGAAAAGAGAATCGAAGGTATCGACGACGTAGTAGACTACTCTTCTAAGCGCGACGGCGGTATTAAAATAGTAGTAGATTTAAAGCGTGATGCTAACCCACAAGTTGTTCTTAATAAACTCTACTCTTATACCGAACTTCAAACTACCTTTGGCGCTAACCTTATTGCTATTGTAAACGGTAAGCCCCAAATTTTAACCTTAAAGGAAATGCTTCAAAATAGTATCGACTTCCAATGCGATATTATTAGAAGAAGAACCGCCTTCGATATGAGAAAGGCGCAAGAACGCGCCCACATTTTAGAAGGTTTAAAAATTGCGCTCGACTTTATCGATGAAGTTATCGATATTATCAGAAGCTCTAAAACCATTCCCGAATCGAAAGAACGCCTTTGCGAACGCTTTGGGCTCGACGACATTCAGGCAACCGCTATTGTTCAAATGCAACTTGGTAAACTTGCAGGAATGGAAAAACAAAAAATCGAAGACGAACTTGCCGAAAAGGTAGCCTTTATTAAGGAATGTGAAGAAATTCTAGCAAGTCAGGCCAGAGTTTTAGATATCGTTAAAACCGATGCGCTAAATCTTCGCGATAAATATTCCGACGAACGCAGAACCGAAATTTCTGCCGTTTCGGGCGAGGTTGATATCGAAGACCTTATTCCCGAAGAAATGAGCGTTATTACCCGTACCAAAGGCGGCTACATTAAGCGCCTTCCTGCCGACACCTACTCGGTACAAAACCGCGGCGG
>JAZODO010000183.1:0-6319 GCA_045597065.1 Acutalibacteraceae bacterium
AACGCGATGTATCTCGTGTATTTAATGCCGAAACACTTATAGTTGGCTTTACGGCAGGTATTATTGGAATCGGCTCTACCTTACTGCTTTGCATTCCGGTAAATATGATTATAAGAGCAATTTCGGGAATTGAAAACATCGGCGCCCAGCTCCCCTATGCAGGCGCAGTAATTCTTGTAATAATTAGTATGGTTCTAACCTTTATTGCAGGACTTATTCCCTCTAAATTTGCATCTAAAAAAGACCCCGTAGAAGCACTGAGAAGCGAATAAAATTATAAAAAAGCCACAACTAATTTGTTGTGGCTTTTTTATGTTGTTAAAATTTTAAGATTATGGTAAAATATTAAAAGTTTAATTTAGGAGTTAAAAATGGAATTTACTAAATGGGTTAACGGTTGGGGGCTTGGTGTTGCACATCCTCCTTTAAGCGAAGCACAATGGACTAAAAACACAACGGTTAGATATGTTTTAATTAACAGCTTAGATGCAGGCGCGGTTCGCCTCAAATTTTCAAATCGTTTCGGAGAAAATGTTGCCGAACTTAGCGAGGTTACCGTTTCAATATCGAAAGATGGTAAATGTGCTGTAAATAAAGATACCATTACCAATGTTACATTTAGCGGCAATATTAAAGGAATTATTCCACCCCACGGAGAAATAGTCAGCGACGAAATACCTTTTAATATTAAAAGCGGCGAAAAACTTGTTGTTAGCATTTATTTTGAAAACTTTACTCAAATGAATACAGGCTTTACTTACGACAATAAGTTTATGGTTCGCCATTTTATAGAAGGAAATCATACTCATAGCGAAGATTTTAGCCTTTACGAAATGTCTTTTTCTGCTGCATATAACTTTTTATGGAGCGTAGATTTTTTAACCTATAAAGACGCATTTTCTATTGCGGCTTTTGGCGATTCTATAACTTCACAAGAATGGGTAGATATTTTAGCTAATAAGCTTATTGTAAATAAGATAAACAACCGGGCCATAGTTAGAAGAGCGGTAAGCGGAAGCAGAATTCTTGGCAGTTACCCTGCCCTTTCATATTTCCATTACGGTGAAGACGGACTTACCCGTTTTAGGCGCGAGGTTGAACACGATGGTGTAAAAG
Organism: Acutalibacteraceae bacterium; assembly: GCA_045597065.1. Taxonomy (GTDB): domain Bacteria; phylum Bacillota; class Clostridia; order Oscillospirales; family Acutalibacteraceae; genus SFWF01. Next base: position 1,117 of record JAZODO010000183.1, read on the forward strand.
GGGTTATAATTCTTCACGGAATAAACGATATAATTCACCCCGACGGTAAAAACCCTATGCGCCCTATGAGCAATATGCCAACCGTAGAAAAACTTTCTAGCGGCGTTTGCGATTATATAAGCATTGCTAAAGAGTTAGGGCTTAAAACCTATTTAGCAACCCTTCTTCCTATAAAGGGTTGGCGAACATATGATATCCCTCGCGATAATATTCGTATCGAATTTAATAACTGGATTAAAAACCAAAAAATTACCGACGGCGTCATAGACTTTGAAAAAGCGGTATTAAGCGAAACCGACGATAAGGCCCTTGCCCAGGAATGTAACCGCGGCGATAATCTACACGCAAGCGTTGAAGGTTACAGACGCATGGCCGAAACGGTAGATATGAATATATTTAAATAAAAAAAGGTGCCTATCGGCACCTTTTATTTTTTACTAAAAACTACAAGTTTACTAAGTATATAGTTTAAAACCACAACGATTATACTAACAATAAGTTTAGCATAAAAACCATCTATTTCAAATAACGATTGATTAAGACCTAACCAGATTAAAAGGGTCGGCAAAAAGATTTCAACAATTCCCGTAGCTACTCTCATTCCCAAAAACAAAAGCGCTTCGAAAAGAATGGTTTTAGGGCTATTCCCCTTATTTTCAAAAACAAAAAACTTGTTGGTTAAAAAGGCTACAACAACAGCAACGACCCAAGCGATAAAATTACTTATAGTTACACTCGCAGGAGTACAAACAACAAGCAAAGAATAAGTTATCCAGTTAGCGAGGGTAACTATTACGCCAAATAACAAATACATTGCTACTTCGCGGCGCTTTGAGTGTGGTTTCATAAATTACGACTTCCTTTGAACTTTAATTAGCCAAAACGGCATAACAATTAATCCTAAAAGAGTTCCTATACCATAAGCTGTATGCAAAAGCAAAAAGATTATAGGAAGTAAAAGTTTAGTTAAAGACGGTTTTTTAACAAATTCAATTACGGTTGACAAAACAACAAACAAGGCGTAGGCCGACCACATAAGTATTGCAAGTAATGGCAGACCAAGTATTGCTAAAACGGTTGTAAATATAATTCCTAAAACAAATAAAAAAGGAACAAAATGGAAAAGCGAAAAACATTTAGGCGAAACCCCCATAGTTTTACCAATCCAATAGCCGTTTAAATACTTTTGTTTAATCATTTTAGAAAAGGTATTTCTGGTTTGTTGATAAAAAACAATATCGGGATTATAACAAAGTTTATAGCCGGCTTTTCTTATACGATAGGTCATATCGTTATCTTCGGACCTAGGTAAAAGTTCGTTATATTTACCAACCTTATCGTAAACTTCGCGTTTATACATTCCGCAAAAAAGAGCAGAAGTATACATTTTTTTATTACTATTTCTATAAGGGGCAAAACTGCTTCCAAACATAGATTGTTCGGCACAAAGCATTGTTTCTTTAAAAGGTGTTGGGTTTTCTATAATATTGGGGCGTCTGCCTCCGCTTGCAACTTCACCGCTTTTTAAAACGGCAACATTTTTACTAATAAAATCGCTAGGCATAGAGGCGTGAGCATCTAGTCTAACTAAAGCTTCGCCGGTATAGTTTTCAAGAGCAACGTTATGACCGCTAGGAATATTCTTTTTTAAATTACTAAATACCCTAACCGACAAAAAGCCGTTATCTATACTTGCAAAGTTTTCCATTATGGCTTTTGTGTTATCGGTTGACATACTATCGATTAAAAGCACTTCTATCTTTTCGTGGGGGTAATCTTGAGCCGCTAAATCGGAAAGAAGGGCGGGTAGATAGTTTTGTTCATTAAACGCTACTATGGCAAATGAAATAATCATATAAACTCCAACAGATTTTTTTTAATTATAACACACTTTTTAAAAAGTTAAAAGTTTTTTATTAGTTGACTTAAAATATAACTCTGCTTTATAATATCATAAACGGAGGTAAAAGTATGGCTATTGAAAAAGTAAGAGAATATTTCAAACAGTTTTGTATTGAAGACAGAATTCAAGAATTTAGCGTTTCAAGCGCTACGGTTGCACTGGCGGCTAGCGCACTTGGATGCGAACCCGAAAGAATCGCTAAAACACTTTCCTTTAAAACTAGCGACGGTTGTGTTTTAATAGTTGCCGCAGGCGATGTTAAAATAGATAACGCTAAATTTAAAGCCTTTTTTGGTACAAAGGCTAAAATGCCTTCGATAGACGAGGTAGAAGACCTTTGCGGGCATGCGGTAGGTGGCGTTTGCCCCTTTGCCGTAAAAGAGGGCGTTAAGGTTTATTTAGACAACTCTCTTAATCGTTTTAGTACTGTATTCCCCGCTTGCGGAAGTAGTAACAGCGCTATTGAAATGACAATAGATGAACTTTATAAATATTCAAACTGCGAAGCATTTATAGACGTTTGTAAACTAGCAGAATAACAATAAACCCCGAGAAAACTTCTCGGGGTTTATTTATATTTTGGGCGTTCTAAATGAAATTTCAGTTAAATCTAAAAGTATATTAGCGAGCCAGTCGTTAATGAAGCTGCCATCGATTCTCCACTGCCAGTTATCTCCTAAAGTAGAAGGAGTGTTTATTCTGCCAACCGAATCGAGTCCAACCACATCTTGCATAGTTAAAATACAGGTATCGGCAACCGACATCATTGCGGTTCTCATCATAGCCCAGTTAATAGTATCGATACTATTAAGGCTCATATATTTAAGGGCAAAGTCTAGTTCATCTTTAGTTGCAGTTTTTGCCCAACCTAAAATAGTATCGTTATCGTGAGTTCCGGTATAAACAACAGAATTTTTATTAAAATTATGGGGTAAATAGTCGCTTTCGACATCGGTAGTAAAGGCAAACTGTAAAACCTTCATGCCGGGGAACCCCGATTTTTCAACCATTTTTAAAACTTCTTGTGTTAAAAAGCCTAGGTCTTCGGCAATAATTGGGAGATTTTGGCCAAAATCTTTTTTAATAGCATTAAATAGCGCTAAGTTAGGGCCTTTTTGCCACTTGCCGTTTTCGGCAGTTTTTTCGCCGAACGGAATGGCCCAATAAGATTCGAAACCTCTAAAATGGTCGATACGAACGACATCGTAAAGTTTTAGAGCCCAACCCATTCTACGCTTCCACCAACAATAGGAATCTTTTTTCATAAAGGGCCAGTTATATAGAGGATTACCCCAAAGTTGACCTTTGGGCGAAAAATAGTCGGGCGGACAACCGGCAACGGCTTTAGGTTTTAAATCTTTATCCAGACTAAATTGAACAGGTTCAGACCAAACGTCGACCGAATCGTAGGCAACATAGATAGGAATATCGCCAATAATACCAATTCCCTTTTCGTTTGCATAAGCTTTAAGTTTAAACCATTGACTAAAAAACTTAAACTGAACAAATTTATAAAAGTTTATAAGATAGGTTTGTTCTTCTTTAAATTTTGCTATAACCTTTTCTTCTCTAAATTTAAAACTATTCTCCCAAGTATCCCAAGAAGCGTCGTTATTAGCGTTTTTAAGGGCCATAAATAAGGCATATTCATCTAGCCAGATAGCATTATCACTAATAAAGGTTTTATACTCGATATCTTCGACAAAGCGAGAAAACGCAATTTTAAGCATTTTAATTCGGTTTTCGTAAAGTTTACCGTAATCTATTTTAAAATTATTATCGCCAAAGTCGAAAAAACTAAATTCTTCGCCAGTAAGAAGTCCTTCTTCTATTAAAATTTCGGGGTCGATAAAATAGGGGTTTCCCGCATACGAAGAAAAAGATTGATAGGGCGAATCGCCAAAGTTTGTTGGACTTAGCGGTAATATTTGCCACCAAGACTGACCCGATTTGTTAAGAAAGTCTACAAATCGATAAGCCTCTTTACCAAGTGTTCCAATACCGCCATTTGAGGGTAGCGAAAATATTGGCATTAAAATTCCGCTTGTTCTCATAAAAACTCCTTTTCTGCGCGTTAACCCTTTACCGCTCCCGAAAGAACGCCTTTAATAATTTGTTTTTGACACGCAAAATATATTATAATTATAGGAAGCAAACAAAGTATAATTAAAGCCATTGTAGCACCGTAATCTACCTGCCCGTAACTTCCTTGTAAATACTGAATTTGAATAGGAATGGTTCTATACTGCTTTTTATCTAACACTAAATAAGGAAGCAAATAATCATTCCAAACCCACATAACTTCGAGTATTCCAACCGAAATGAATGTAGGTTTCATTATGGGGGCTATAACCCTAAAGAAAAGCTGAATAGTATTACAACCATCGATAGTAGCCGCTTCTTCAATTTCCATTGGAATAGATTTTACAAAGCCATTAAATAAAAATACTGCTAAACCTGCACCAAAGCCTAAATATACAACCGGAATTGTATAAGGAGTATCCAGCCCTAACGTATCGGCAGTTTTAGAAAGAGTAAACATAACCATTTGAAAAGGAACTACCATCGAAAAAATACAAAAGTAGTAAACAACTTTACAAAAAAGGCTATTCATTCTTCTAATATACCACGAAGCCATAGAAGTACAAAGAAGAATTAAACCAACCGATAAAATTGTTATAATAACACTATTAAAAATAGCGAAATAAAAGGGATAATTTCCGTGAAGAATTCCGTTTATATAGTTTTCCAGCCCCGCAAAAGATAGGTTGTTAGGAAGAGAAAATAGCGAGGTTTTAATGGCTTCGTTAGTTTTAAAGGAATTATAAAAAATTATAACAATTGGTAAAAACCAAAATGCACTTATTAGCGAAAAAATAACGGTTAATACATTATTTTTAATTTTTTGTTTTTTAGATAAAATTTCCATTAAATCTCTACCTCCCTTTTTCTGGTTAGGTAGAGTTGAGTTAGCGCTATAATAACTACAACAATAAAGAAAATAACCGCTTTTGCTTGTCCTACACCCATGTTTGTAGTGCTTTCGTAAAACGACTTATAAATGTTTAGCGCCAACATCTCTGTTTCATTATACGGTTTTCCGCCAGTTAATGCAAGGTTTTGGTCAAAAAGTTTAAACCCATTTGTCAGCGATAGAAAAGTACAAATGGTAATTGAGGGCATAACTACTGGAATTGTAATATGACGGAGGAGTTGTCTTCCGTTTGCACCATCGATTTTAGCAGCTTCTATATATTCACCGGGTACGTTTTGAAGCCCAGCTATATAAATTATCATCAT
>JAZODO010000184.1:0-4368 GCA_045597065.1 Acutalibacteraceae bacterium
AAACAAAACGGGTTCGATGAAAAAATCGTTCCCGTAAAGGTTGTTTTAAACGTAATATCTTCGGCTAAAGATAAACTTCAAACCCCCGAAGATTATGCTAACGGTATTGGTAGCGACATCCGCGAAAGAATGATAGCAAAACTCTACTATCAATACGAAGAAAGGCTAATTTCTTCCGACGCTATGGATTTCGATAGTATGATTTCTAATACCGTTAAACTCCTTCGCGAAAACGAAGATGTGCTCGACTATTATGCTAATAAATTTAAATACATAATGGTAGATGAGTACCAAGATACAAACCACGCCCAATATAAACTTTGTAAACTTTTAGCAAGTAAACATAGAAATATCTGCGTTGTGGGTGATGATGACCAATCTATCTACCGTTTCCGTGGCGCTACTATTGAAAATATTTTAAGTTTCGAAGAAAAGTACCCCGATGCAGTTGTAATTAAACTTGAACAAAACTATCGTTCTACCGGAAATATTCTCGATGCCGCTAATGCCGTTATCTCAAACAACCTTGGTCGAAAGGGCAAAAACCTTTGGACAAATATGGGCGAGGGTAAAAAAATCTCCCTTTATACAGCGTCCGACGAAAATAGCGAAGCCCGTTTTGTTGTAGATACTATTCTTAAAAACGTAAAAGATGGCGCAAAATTTTCCGACCACGCTATTCTCTATAGAACAAACGCTCAATCAAACGCTATCGAAAATGTATTTGCTCGAAGCGGTATAACCTACCGCGTAATTGGCGGCCACCGCTTTTTCGACCGCAAGGAAATACGCGATGTACTAGCCTATTTAAAACTTATCAACAATCATTGCGATGATGTTCGATTAAAGCGCATTATAAACGAGCCTAAACGCGGTATAGGCGATACAACCGTAAATAACGCTGCCGAAATAGCTTCGGCTTTAGGGGTTTCTATTTTCGAAGTTTTAAAAGATGCCGAAAATTACCCAACCCTTGCTCGCGCAAAGGTTAAGCTCGATGCGTTTTGTTCAATGATAGAAGAACTTTCTGCCGCTGCAGAAGAACTTTCTATTCACGAACTTTTCGAACTAATGCTTTCTAAAACAGGTTATCTTTCTGCTCTTTATGCCGAAGGCAAAGAAGGACAAGACCGCGCCGAAAACGTTAGAGAACTTTCTTCGGGTATTGTTCAGTACGAAACCGAAAACCAAGACCCAACCCTTTCGGGCTATTTAGAAGAAATCGCCCTTATAAGCGATATCGACTTCTACGAAGAAGGGGCCGACGCCGTCGTTTTAATGACCGTTCACTCGGCCAAAGGGCTCGAATTTAATAAGGTCTTTTTGGTTGGTATGGAAGAAGGCCTTTTCCCCGGTAATCAAAGTATTTTTGGCGGTAGCGAAGAAATGGAAGAAGAACGCCGTTTAGCCTATGTTGCAATAACCCGCGCAAAACGCGAGCTCTATGTTACAAACGCCGATATGCGAATGCTTTACGGTTCTACCTCTCGTAACCCTCGCTCCCGTTTTATAAACGAAATTCCAACCAGTCTTTGCAAAAACCTTTCTGCCCCCGCCGGTGTTTGGAATAAAATTCAAACCCCTTCGCGCTCCTCTCAAACCTCTTACGATTATTCAAACGTTTTTCGCCGCCCCGAACCTCCTAAAAAGCCTGTTTCTTCGGGTGTTTCGTATTCTGCGGGAATGTGCGTAAAACATACTACCTTCGGCGAAGGCTTAATTACAAAGGTTACTCCAATGGGTAATGATGCAATGCTCGAAATCGCCTTCGATACCGTAGGAACCAAAAAAATAATGGCAGGTTATGCTCGCCTTACAATTCTTTAATCTTTTTAGGAGATAAAAATGCTACCTATTCAAATTCCAAGCAGCACGGTTGTAAAAGATACCGTAAAAGCCGCGCTAAAAGATAAATTTCTTTCGGCAACCCTTGCTGCAAACGTTCCGCTTTTTCTCTTTTTAACAATAAGCCTTTTAAGCGGAATTTGGCTAACCGTTTTTTCGGGTAAATGGGCTTTGGTTTCAACCCTTTTTATGGCTATCTCTCTGGTATTTTTAATATTCCCTATAATCCTTGGAACGGTTAGATACTTTTGGCGTTTAACCCAAGGCGATACCGAAAACCCAACAGGTGTTTTTTACTATTTTAATAACCTTTTTATCTATAAAAGAGCCTTAAAGTGTGCTTTTTTATTGGGCTTTCGTTTGGTTATAACCTTTTTTGTTAGCCTTCTCCCATATTTTATAGTAGTTTTGCTTTCTGAATCGTGGCTTTATAGATTTTTGGGAACCGAAGTTCCTTTTTGGGTAGCGGGCCTTGTAATGCTTGAATCTTTTTTACAAATAGCAGGTATTTTTATAGGCTTTTTATTCAGTTTAAGGTACTACCTGGTTTTACCTCTTACAGTAATGGATGACAACATGCTCTTGCTCGAAGCGTTCCATTTGTCTGTAACCGTTTCTCGCCGTTCGGCAGGCGCTTTTGTGGGGCTGTTGTTTTCTATTCTCGGTTATATATTCTTATCTTTCTTCTTGCTCCCAACAATTTATACCTTGCCGTTAATAATAGGTTCTTATGCCCTTCACTCTAGGTATGCAATAGTAAATTACAACCAAAATCTTGAATACAACAAAAATCAATTTAAGGAAACCTTATGAAAAAGAACGACCTTATAACCTTAGATATTACTGCCGTTTCGTCCGAAGGTTCGGGTATCGGCCGCTTTGATGGTCTTGCGGTATTTGTACCTAATACCTCTGTGGGCGATAAAATTATTGCAAAAATTTTAAAGGTTAAATCTAATTGTGCCTTTGGCAAAACAGAAGAAATAATTACCTCTTCGCCCTCGCGTATTAAACCCGACTGCCCGGTTTTTTCTAAATGCGGCGGTTGTGTTTATCGCCATATTTCCTACATAGAAGAACTTAAAATCAAACAACAAAGGGTAGAAGACGCAATAATGCGTATTGGTGGGGTAAACAAACCCGCTAACCCCATTGTCTTTGGCGCCGATTTAGGGTATCGCAACAAGGCGCAATATCCGGTTAGTGAAAATGGACAGGTTGGCTTTTTTGCAACCCATTCTCACCGTATAATTCCTTCGGAAAATTGTAATCTTCAACCGCCCGAATTTGCCGAAATTTGCGCTATTTTTACCGCTTGGCTTAAAACTTCGGGTAATACCGCCTATAACGAAGAAACGGGCCATGGCCTTATTCGCCATTTATACATACGTAAAGCTACCGTAACTGGCGAAATAATGGTATGCCTTGTAATAAACGGTAACTCTGTTTTCTCGCTTCAAAGTTTTGTATCGGCCTTAAAAGAACTTTTAGGCGAAAAACTTAAAACGGTTGTTCTAAATATAAACAAGGCTAAAACTAACGTAATTCTCTCTGATACTTGTAAGCCCGTTTATGGCGACGGCTATATTTACGACATTCTTTGCGGTAACAAAATTCGTATAAATCCGCTCTCTTTTTACCAAGTTAATCACGATATGGCCGAACTTTTATATAAAAAGGCCGAAGAATATGTAAGTCCTGCCGGCAAAACCGTTTTAGACCTTTACTGCGGAGCAGGTACAATAGGCCTTTCTATGGCTAAAAAGGCTAAAAAAATTATTGGGGTAGAAATTATTCCCGAAGCAATAGAAGACGCCAAGTTTAACGCTAAAATAAATAATATCGAAAACGCCGAGTTTATCTGCGCCGATGCTGCTCTTGCCGCTAAACGGTTGGCCGAAAAGGGAACGAGTCCCGATGTAGTTATTCTCGACCCTCCCAGAAAAGGTTGCTCGCCCGATTTGCTTAATACCGTTGCAAACAGTTTTGCGCCCGAAACCTTGGTCTATGTTTCTTGCGACCCTGCAACCCTAGCACGTGATATTAAAATTTTATCAGAACTTGGTTATAACCTTAAGGAATACACTCCCTTCGACCTTTTCCCAAGAACTGCCCACGTTGAAACGGTCGCACTTTTAGAACGAAACATAAAAATCCAAGGTGAATAGTTTGATTATTTTAATTAGCGGAGCATCCCACTCGGGCAAAACCGCACTGGCTCAAAAGTTACTCGAAAAATATAACTGCCCCTATCTTTCGTTAGACCATTTAAAAATGGGGCTTATTAGAAGCGGTAATACAAACCTTACCCCTTTTAGTAGCGACGATAGTCTTACAAATTATTTGTGGCCCATAGCCGCCGAAATGATTAAAACCGCAATAGAAAACGACCAAAATCTAACCATCGAAGGTTGTTATATTCCCTTTAATTTTAAAAGTTATTTTACTGAAGAATATCTTAAAAACATTAAACACTATTGGCTTGTTTTAAGCGAAAATTATATAAAAAATAATTTTGATAAA
>JAZODO010000185.1:0-2128 GCA_045597065.1 Acutalibacteraceae bacterium
TTTTTGAAGAAACTGTTTTTAAAGATATAGCTTTTGGCCCTATGAATTTAGGTATAGAAGGCGAAGAACTTAATAGTTGTGTATGCGAAGTTGCCAATTTAATGAAAATTTCAGAAGATTTACTACAAAAATCTCCGTTTGACCTTTCGGGCGGCCAAAAACGCAGGGTAGCTATTGCAGGAGTTCTTGCAATGAAACCCGAACTTATTGTTTTTGACGAACCTACAGCCGGTCTTGACCCTATTGGTAGGGAAACAATTTTTAAAACAATTTCTGCATATAAAGAAAAGTATAACGCTACCGTAATTATCGTTTCTCATTCAATGGAAGATATTGCTGCAATTACCGATAAGGTTCTTGTAATGAATAATGGCGAAATTGCAATGCTTGGTGAAACGCGCGAAATCTTCTCAAATATTGATAAGTTAAAAGCGTTGGGTTTAGGCGTTCCTATGATTACCGATGTGTTTTATGAACTTAGAAAGAAACATCCAAATTTTAGCGCGTTGCCCCTTACTGTTGATGAAGGCATAAAAGCACTCCTTTCGTATTTAGAAAAAGGAGGTGCGGCTAATGATTAAAGACATTACTTTTGGCCAGTATTTTAAAGCAAACTCGTTTGTTCATAAACTAGACCCTAGAGCTAAAATTTTACTGCTCATTGCAATTATTGCTTTAAGTTTTATTGCAAATAATTTTGTTTCGCTTGGCCTTGCTGCTTTACTTGTGATTTTAGTTGTACTATTTTCCGGAATTCCTTTTTCAATGTATTTAAAGAACCTTAAGGTAGTAGTGCCCATTATTATTTTTACTGCTGTTTTAAATTTGTTTTATGGGGACCCAAATACTCCTTTGTTATTTGAATACTATAAAATAACAATTTATCTTGGCGGAATTTTAAGGGCAACATTTATGGCGGTAAGAGTTGTTTTGCTTATTATTATTAGCGCTGTTTTAACCTATACAACAACCCCTAACGATTTAACCGACGCTATTGAACGTTTATTAAAACCGCTTAAGTTTATAGGGCTTGGAACAGCAGTTCATACAATGTCAATGATGATGACAATAGCGCTTCGCTTTATTCCAACCTTAATTGAAGAAACAAATAAAATTATGAATGCTCAAAAGGCAAGGGGAGCCGATATTGAGAGCGGCGGTCTTATTAGAAAGGTAAAGGCTTTGCTGCCGATAATTATTCCTCTTCTTATTTCTTCTGTGCGCCGCGCTTATGAGCTTGCCGAAGCTATGGAATGTCGTTGCTATAACGGAGGAAAGGGAAGAGTACGCATGAAGCAACTTAGTCTTTCTTTTAGAGATTTTCTAGCATTTTCTATAACTGCTATCTTTATTGCGGGTGCAATTTTTTCAAATATTTATTTTAACATTGGTGCTATATGAGATATTTATTAACAATTTCTTATCTTGGCTCTGCATATCATGGTTGGCAAGTTCAACCTAACGGAATAACAGTACAAGAAAAACTACAAGATGCGCTTGAACAAGTTTATAAGGTTAGACCTGCGGTTACGGGTTGTAGCCGTACCGATGCGGGCGTTCATGCCAGAGAATTTTGTTGTCACTATAATGTTGAACAATTGATACCTGAAAATGGTATTATTGCAGCGCTAAATACAGTTTTACCTAATGATATTTCGGTTGTTGGTTGTAAAATAGTAGATGATGATTTTCATGCTCGCTATTCCGCAAAAGGTAAAAACTATATATATAGAATTTATAATAAGAACCTACCTAATCCGTTTTATGCTGACCGTTCTTGGCAAATTTCAAGACCTTTAAATCTTGAAAAAATGAACGTATTTTTATCTAGCCTTATCGGCACACACGACTTTATTGCTTTTTCTTCTTCGGGTCGTTCGGTTGAAAATACGGTTCGAACAATTACTGAATGTCAAGCTGAAATAAAAGGCGATTTTGTAGAAATAAGTGTTAGCGGCAATGGTTTTTTATATAATATGGTCCGTATAATAGTTGGTACCGCTATAGAAGTGTCAGATGGTAAACTTTCTGAAGATATAGCGTTAGATATTTTTAAAACCAATAATAGAAATCTTGCAGGTATTACTGCACCTGCGCATGGCCTGTTTTTAAATAAGGTATTTTATTA
>JAZODO010000186.1:0-2500 GCA_045597065.1 Acutalibacteraceae bacterium
ATTTTCGAACGTTTCGATGGCGGTATGAGAACAAAGGCTTTTGACGAAAGCAAACTTTCTGACCCACATCTTATAATCTATAACCCTTACCTTACCGCAAAGGGCGGAAATATCGATATTATTACTAACGGCGACCAAACCGATACAATCTTCAACTGTATTAAAACTGCCGACCATTTCTACGGTTTCGAAGAAGCATGTAACATTCGCGAATTTGAAGACGACGTCCCCAACTTCACCCCAAGAATTTCGGGCATTCTTTACTATAACTTTGCTGCAAACAATTTTGCCTATAAAATGTCTATCTTAAAGAGTGCCGACGGTAGGGGAGAGTCTTGCAGAAGATATTTCTACAACTACCTAATGCCCGAAAACGGTATCGGCCACTTTATTCATACCTATAAGTGTGATGGCGACCCAATTCCTTCCTTCTTTGGCGAACCCGAAGAAGTTTCCTTACCCAACACCGCAAAAGAACTTGCCGACATTTGTTGGGAAAACCTAAACGAAGACAATAAGGTTTCGCTTTTTGTTCGCCAAATTCCGCTCGACGGCGGCGAACCCACCGAAATCATAATTAACAAGAATAAATAATAGGGGAGACTAAAAATGAAAGAATTCGAACTTAAATATGGTTGTAACCCCAACCAAAAACCCGCTAAAATTTTTATGCATGACCAAAGCGACCTTCCTATCGAAATTTTAAACGGCCGCCCCGGTTTTATTAACTTCCTCGATGCATTTAACTCTTGGCAACTTGTAAAAGAACTTAAAGAGGCGCTCGGTATGCCCGCGGTAACCTCTTTTAAACACGTTAGCCCTACCTCTGCGGCTATCGGTCTCCCTCTTTCCGATACACTTAAAAAGGCCTGCTTTGTCGACGATATCGAAGGCCTCGACGAATCACCTCTCGCTTGTGCCTATGCTCGCGCTCGCGGTACCGACCGTATGTGTTCTTTTGGCGACTGGGTAGCCCTTTCCGATGTGTGCGACGTTACTACTGCTCTTATGATTAAGCGCGAAGTGTCCGACGGTGTTATTGCTCCCGGTTATGAACCCGAAGCTCTCGAAATTTTAAAATCCAAAAGAAAAGGCACCTATAACATCGTTAAAATCGACCCTGACTTTGCACCTGCCGAAATCGAACGTAAACAAGTTTATGGCATTACCTTTGAACAGGGTAGAAATGAGTTTAAAATAAATAAAGAACTCCTTTCTAACGTTGTAACCGATAAAAAAGATATGCCCGAAAGCGCTATTCGCGACCTCATTATTGCGCTTATTACCCTTAAATATACCCAATCTAACTCGGTATGCTACGCAGTAGATGGCCAAGCTATCGGTGTAGGAGCAGGTCAACAATCTCGTGTTCATTGTACCCGTCTTGCAGGCGGCAAGGCCGACACTTGGCAACTTCGACAACACGAAAAGGTTCTAAACCTTCCCTTTAAACCTGAACTCGGCCGTCCCGACCGCGACAACGTTATCGACGGTTACATTAACCAAAACGAAGAAGACGTTTGTGCCGACGGAAATTGGCAAAAATACTTTACCGTTCGCCCCGAACCCTTTACCATGGCCGAACAAAGAGCATATCTCGATACCATTACAGGCGTTGCCCTTGGTTCCGATGCTTTCTTCCCGTTTGATGATAATATCGAACGCGCTAAGAAAAGCGGTGTTTCCTATATTGCCGAACCCGGCGGTTCAATTCGCGACGACGTTGTAATTAACTGCTGCAACAAATACGGTATGGCTATGGCATTTACAGGAATGCGCCTTTTCCACCACTAAAAATAACTTTGTTTTAAAGGACTTTTAAAAAATGAAAATAATGGTTGTAGGTGGCGGCGGAAGAGAACACGCCATCATTAAAAAACTAAATGAAAATAAAAACATTACTAAAATCTACGCCCTACCCGGTAACGGCGGTATGAAAGATGATGCCGAGTGTGTTGCTATCGGCGCTAAAGATATTACCGCTATTGTAGATTTTGCTAAGGCAAACGGAATTGACTTTGCCGTTGTAGCGCCCGACGACCCGCTAGTACTTGGTTGCGTCGATGCGCTCGAAGAAATCGGCGTACCCTGCTTTGGTCCAAACAAAGCGGCCGCTATTATCGAAGGTAGTAAGGTTTTCTCTAAAAACCTTATGAAAAAATACGGTATTCCTACTGCGGCTTACGAAGTTTTCTCTAAAGCGGAAGACGCTCTAAAATATTTAGAAACCGCGCCTATTCCTACCGTTATTAAGGCCGACGGTTTGGCTCTCGGTAAGGGCGTTATAATAGCTATGACCCGAGAAGAAGCGATAGATGCCGTTAAATCCATAATGGAAGATAAGGTTTTTGGCGAATCGGGAAATAATGTTGTTATTGAAGAATTCCTAACCGGCCCCGAAGTTTCGGTGCTTTCCTTTACCGACGGTAAGGTGGTGGTTCCTATGGTTTCCTCTCAGGACCATAAGAGAGCCCACGACAACGACACGGGTCTTAAGTCG
>JAZODO010000187.1:0-2319 GCA_045597065.1 Acutalibacteraceae bacterium
ATTTCCGATGCAGGAATGACCGGTCTTGCTGCTGCAACCAACATGGCTGACCTCATTGGCGACGGCTCTGTTTGGACCATCGCTAAAGACAGCACTCCTGTTCTCGTTCAGTTCGCTGACAAACTCGGCGTAGTTACCGAAGTTGTAACCGTTACCTATAAGGCTGAAGACGGTACTGTTCTTAAAGAAGAAACCGTATTCGCAGGTGACGAAGTTGAAGCTCCCGAAGCTCCCGCTAAGGAATCCACCGCTCAATATGCTTATGCATTCAACGGTTGGGCAGATGAAACCGATGAAGACGGCAACGTAACCTTCACCGCTACCTAAACCGAAACTGTAAGAACCTACACCGTTACCTTCCTCGGCGCAGATGCTGCTGTTATCTCTACTCAAACTCTTGATTACGGCGCAATGCCCGCAATCCCCGAAGCTCCCGCTAAGGCTGCTACTGCACAGTACACCTTCACCTTCGCTGGTTGGGATAACGAAGTTGTTTCTGTTACCGGCAACGCTACCTACACTGCTACCTACGATGCAACCGTTAACAAATATACCGTAACCTTCTTTGCTGAAGACGGCGAAACCGTTCTTGATACTCAAGAAGTTGAATACGGTGCAATGCCCGTTGCTCCCGCAGCTCCTGAAAAGGCAGCTGACAACACCTACACCTACACCTTCAATGGTTGGAATGTTGTAGAAGTTACCGGCGATGCTACCTATACTGCATCCTTCACCGCTAACTACATCGAATACACCGTAACCTTCAAAAACTGGGACGGTTCTGTAATCGATACTCAAACCTACCACTATGGTGATGCAATCGTTGCTCCTGCCGAAGTTCCCACTAAGGCTGCTAACGAAACCTTCACCTATGAATTTGCTGGTTGGGGCGACCTTGGTACCGTTGCAGGCAACGCAGAATTCACTGCTACCTTCGAAGAATCTTACATCGAATACACCATCACCTTCATGAACGAAGGCGAAGTATTTGCTACTGTTGCATATCACTACGGTGATACTGTTGTAGCTCCTGCCGAAGTTCCCACTAAGGCTGCTGATGGCAAGTTCGAATATACCTTCGCTGGTTGGACTCCTGACTTCGCGCTTGTAACCGGCAACGCTACCTACACCGCTACCTACGATGCAACCGCTCTCTATACCATGGCTAATGTTGACGCTCTCCGCGTTGCAATCCTCAATGGTACTGAAGAAGGCCGCGTTGACGTAAACGGCGATGGCGTTGTAAACGTTCTCGACCTCGTTGCTATGTACAACATGGTAGCTTAAGACTTACTTTGTGTCTTAAACAAATAGTTTAATCTTTCATTTCGCGGCTCCAACTTCGGTTGGAGCCGTTTTTGTTTTTCCCTCAAATCCAACGTCAACCGTAGGGCGCGACGGTACGGCGTTGCCCAAACCCTTTTGTCGCTTCGCGACATTTCCCCTATAAGGGGAATAACCCCGACGCGCCGAACAGTCTAAACCAACGCTAAAAACCAAACGGCTACCACCCCGCGCGGCCCTTCCGCCTCCGCCACCCTACTCGGCTTCGGCCCACCCTCCGCGTCGAACGAAATTGACTAATTTAAAAAACCCAACGTCAACCGTAGGGCGAGGCCTTGGTCTCGCCGAACAGTCTAAACCAACGCTAAAAACCAAACGGCTACCACCCCGCGCGGCCCTTCCGCCTCCGCCACCCTACGCGGCTCCGGCCCACCCGCCGCGCCCTACATTGTTATAATACTACCAACGGCTGCCTTACTTTCACTCTTTCACTCTTTACTCTTCTTCTTGAAAATTCATCTGATTTGATATATACTATCTAATGTAAATCTTTAAACGGAGCGTTTTATGAAACAATATTATTCTGTTATTAAAAAAATGGAAGAAGACAACTATAAACTCGGTGTCTACCGCCGTACCGACCTTTCGGGCGGCTACTATAAGGTTAACCGAACCTTTTATTTTTTATCGCTTATTTGGTTCGGTATTTTTCATATTCTTTACCTTTTTAGCAACACCGTTGTTCGTATTTCTTCCCCCCGTGCCGCCGAACAAATCGACGAAACTTTATATCTCGTTTCCTGGGTTACCTTTGTCGCCCTTCTAATCGGCCTTGTAGCAACCCTTAAAAAATTTCATCTTGTTGCTTTCCCCTTAAATACAATTGTTTGTATTTTACAAATGAGAACCCTTTATCTTAACGACGACGTTAACACCTACGGCTTTTTGGAAAAAGGCCTTTTAAGCAATAAATACTTTTGGTTCCACTTTGTTCCGGCTGGTTTAATAATTCTATTTAGCGCGGTTTTGTTTGGA
>JAZODO010000188.1:0-11657 GCA_045597065.1 Acutalibacteraceae bacterium
CGAGAGCCTCGACACGCAATACGCGTAGTTGAGGTTCTTCTTTTTTATGGTTTTCCGCCTCGAGTCCCGGGTTGGTTATGAACATAGGCACCAAACAAACACCCTCGATGATTATATCATCGAGGGCGTTTTATTAGTTATTTATTTTTGGCAGATTTTCTTTTGCTGAAAAGACTAGTGGCTGTTAAAACGCCGCCGCTTACTATAAGAAGAACTATCCAAAAAGCAACATTTGAGTTGTCGCCCGTTTGGGGAATTTCGGGGACAACAGGCATTGTATAGGCGTTAACAAAGGTTGCGCCTTCAACCGTTTGAGCTCCTTTAAGATAGGTGTATTCTACATTAAAGGTTCCGTCCAGATTATCGGTTACGGTTACCTTTACTGTATATACGGCCGAGTCGTAGGTTATGCCTTCTGCTTGGCCCTTTAACTCGCGTACGGTGTAGGTGTACTCCCCTGCTTGCTGTACGGGGATTTTGCTAAACGCAAAGGTTCCGTCGGCTTTATTATAAACCGTTTCAACCTTATCGCCATTTTGATTATAAAGCTCAAAGGCAAACTCGCCGTCTTTAAGGTCGCGGCCGTTTAGAGTTTTGGTTCCCTTTATTTCAATTTCGGTTGCGGCAGCGGCATAGGTGTTTCGGAAAACAAGGGTATTAAACATTTCGCCCGAAACGGTATTGCCATTGACCTTTATTTCGGAGATTTTAAGATTTCCGACAAGGTCATCTACAACCGTAATTTGAACCTTATATTCAGTTTGGTCAACCATTATACCCTTTTCGTTTTGCTCATCTTCAAGAATAACGTAGTAGTAGTTACCCTCTTTAGTAAACTCTTCGGCATCAAAGAGTATTTTGCCGGTTTTATCTGAGTTTAGGGTTAAAACAACATCATTCTGAGCAAGGGTTGAATTTGAATAAGCAAAGGTGCTGTCGGTTTTATGTAGGTCGAACTTAAACTCTCCGTCAACAAGTTCTCTGCCTGTTAGTACCTTTGTAGCCTCTAGTGTAAGGTTTACGGGTTTAGCCGAGTAGGTGTTTGTAAAGACGATTTTACCGCTGTCTGTAATGTCTTCATAGGAAATAATTTCGGTTAAAACGCCATCTATTTCCTGTTTTACAGGTGTGCCTTTAATAAGTTTCTTTTCAGAAATTGATAAGACACCGTTATCGTCTTGAACAACCTCAAGGCGAAGATGATAGGAGTTTCTATCATAGGTAACACCCATCAGTGCTCCGTTTTCTTCAACAACCTTAAAGCCGTAAGAACCGGGACCCGAAAGTTTTATTTCGGGGAATTTGAAGTTTCCGTTTGCATCGTTAGAAACAAATTCGCCAATCTGTTGATTGTTGCTTTCGTTTATAAGCGCAAAACTGAACTCGGCAGGCGACAGATTTCTGCCTTCTAGGATTTTTGTTCCGCCAAAGTCGGTATAAAGGTCGTTATATGAAATCGGAGTTGGAACAAAGGTGTTTTTAAAGACAATTTCAGTAGCAGGATTGTCGTTCTTTAAAAGTTCTACTTTAGCCGAAAGCAAACCTTGTGCATTATCGGTTACGGTTATGGTTACGGTATAAACCGAACTATCGTAACCGTAATTTTGAATTCCGCCATTCTTTTCGGTAACTGTGTAAACATAGGTTCCGGCCTTTGAGAAGGTAATTTTATCAAAAGCAAAAGAGCCGTTTGCACTGTTTTTAGCGGTACCGCTTTGAGGCATTGGCGCACCGCTTGTAACGGCGGTTAGTTTAAACTCGAATTCATTTTCCTGAAGAGTTTTGCCTTCGAGCATTTTTGTTCCGTCAATGGTAACCTCTGCATCTTTTGCGTCGTAAGTATTTATAAAGACAATATCACTTACCGCAGATGAGTTTTTGGTTATAACCGCATTAGCCGTAAGGGTTTGGTCTCCGTTGTCGACAACGGTTACGATAACCGTATATACCGAATTATCGTATGAGGTAAAACCTCCTATTTTGTTCTCATCAAGTTCGGTTACGGTATAAACAAAGGTTTGACCTTTATGAGCGTCGGTAAACTCAATTGCACCAAAAGCGAAAGAGCCGTTTGCAAGGTTTTTAACAGTATTGCTTTGAGGCATTGGTGCTCCGCTTGTAACGGCGGTTAGTTTAAACTCAAACTCATTAGCGCTTAAAATTCTGTCTCCGATTATTTCCTTTTTGCCGGAAATTGTTACAAAATCAGAAGCCGAGGGAATATACTCATTTACAAAGGTAGGCGTAGTTGACCCAGGGGTAAGGCCCGATATTTGTACGTTTGCAGAAACAGTTCCATCAAAATTATCGGTAATTGTAACCGTTACGGGATAAACCTTATCGGAGTACTTGATATTATTTATAATCTTTCCGCTATTTATTTCGGCAAGGAAATAGTTAAAGGTTTTTCCAACTTCGCTTGCGGGGTAGTTAAGAGTTATTACGGCCTGTCCAAGCGAATTTGTAAGGTTTGACCTTGTTACTTCGTTAGCATTTGAACTGAGCGTTGGGTTAGAATCATAAAGTGCAAACTGGTATCCGCCCAAAGCGTGATTTTGGCCTATTTCCTTTTGAATGTTGATTGTTGCCGTTGCGGTTCCCTTAGGCGCATAGATATTATTAAACTGTGCACTAACGGTCCAGTTTCCGACAACAGATGTATTCATTTCGTTTTTAACCGAAACAATTTCCAAACTACCGTTCATATCGGTATCTGAAACCTCTACCGAGAAAATATGCTTGTCAGGGTCGTAGGTTATACCGCCCTGGGTTCCCTCTTGTTCGGTTACGCAGTAATAATAAATTCCGGCTTTAGTGAAGTTTTCACCCGAAAGTCTGAAAAGGTGGGTTTTGTCGGTATCGTTATAATGAATAGTTACCGAATCAAGTAGGGTTCCGTCGGAGGTTAAATCGGTAAGTTTTTCAATATTAAAGGTGTAACTTTCGCCGATTAGCCAGTCTGTTCGGTTGCCTGTAATTTCCTTAACGATATCAACACCAATGTCCTCTCCGCTTACCGAAACAGGTTCGTATGTGTTGAAAATAATCGCTTGATTGTTCTGTTCCGAGTTAATTTTTCCCGAAAGAGAACTCTTTTCGCTGTTTAGGGTAAATCCGCTTGGAATATTCTTTTCGGTAACAAAGAACTTTGTTTCTTCGGGCAGATTTCTAATTACAAAAGACTCGCCTTCGGCAATAACAGCAGTATATTTACCGTTTTCAAGGGTAATATTACCTGCCGAAGATTCAAAGGTTCCGCTTAAAGCAGTACCAAAAGCATCTGTAAGATATATTTCGGCGGTAAACTTAACGCTATCGCTGATATCAACAGCGTTTAAGTCTTTGTCGACAACTTGTTTAGTAACGGTGAGGTTACCTTCGCCGATTGCGGTATTTACAAAATCAATATCTTCAACAAGACCTTGAGTTATAGTTCCGCTTGCAATATCCGGCGCCGAAGCTCCGTTAATTTGAACAGACTTTATCTTATAGTCGGCATTAAAGGGAACTTCTTCAACAATATACTCGGTTCCTGCCGAAAGTCCCGAAAGCCAGAATGTTTGGTCCTTCTTCATTTCAAATTCGAAAACGCCGTTTGTAAAGTTTGCTTTAAGGGGGTTAGAACTCGGTGTTTTGTCAAGGTCGGTTATGTAGTAATCGAAACTGCCGGTTTCGGTCAAGGTTACACGGAACTTGAAGGTATCTGAAGTTCCTGTTTCGAAAACATCGACTGTTTTTGAAACTTTAAGCCCTGTTTCAGGGGTTACAGAAAGAAGACCGTTATTTCCAAGGTTCATATCAACATAAACAAAGTTGTTATGCTCGGAAATGTAGGGGTGGAAAACCATGTGTGCCGAACGGGTTGGGTTCTCCGTTTTTTGCTTGTCATACATTTGAAGTTCGCGAGCAGGAGTTCCTTTAGGAACAACCCAAGCACCTGTTGTTTGGTGGTCAAGCGTTTCAAAGTTTGTAATTTGTTTAGCTGACTGAATAGATGCTTTAGACATTGGCTCATAGAAGAAAACGGGGCTAGAAACGCCTTCTTTAAAGACATAACGGCGGTGATAATATGCTCCGTCGGGGTCGAGAGTCTCGTCTAAACCTACAAGAATATAATTTTCTCCTGTCTTTTTATAAACAGCAGAATCAAATGTATAATAGAATCTTTCGTTCTCTTTGTTGGGGACAAACTCCGCTAAAGCAACAACATGCTCGTCATGGGTGGCCGCTGAAATATCAAAAGAGTTGTTCCAAAAGAGGCGAGTATAACCGTCTTCTGCTATATGATTTTTATCGTTTTTTGGCGTACTTATAACTGTATCGCCCATAACGCTTGTAATATTGAACTTGTTTAGGTCGGAACGAAGGCCTGTTTCGTAGATTAGGCGTATTGGGGAAACCTTATCTGCATCTTTAACAGTAAGTTCAACATCGGTTGCCAGGTCAACATTTATACCTTTAAGCGCTACTTCATAGGTAATCATTGGAATAAGGGCAGCAGGTATTTTCCAGGAAACTGTTTGCATTTTCGTTTGAATATTAGTTTTTACCTGAACCGACACGTGCATCATGTCGCTACTTTTAATATGCCCCTGTGTTTCGCCTAAAAAGCCGTAAGAACGGTTTATATAAACTGCTCCGTCGGGAACAGATTCGGTTCCGTCTTCATCATAAAAACCTAAATAGGCGTTATTTACATCTGCATACCAAGCAATATAGTTAGACCAATCGTCTTCGCCGTTATATTTAAGTTGGCCGTCGTCAAAAGCCTTTCTTACCAAGAGTTGTGCATCTTCGGTTTGTTCAATTCCAATACGAGTTTTTACCGAACGAACAAATTCATCGCCAAGAGCGGTTGGGTTTTCAACAGTTCCAAGCCCGTTTGACGAAGTGTCGGAGAATTTTGAAGCCATCATATGACCGTCAAAAAGGGTATCTCCAAGCAAAATTCCGTTTATGTGCTTTACTTCCATATACTGGCCGAGAGTATCGGTAAACTCAACATAACCCGAAAAGTCCGGGCTACCGCCTTCAAGATGGGTAGGATAGTAACGGGACTGAAGAACAATTTGGTTTACAATGGCGGTAAATGCGTCTTTTAAACCGTTGTTAGAAGCCGAAAAATACTCATCTACATAAGACTTGTTTGTAACGGTAGAATTTTTGGTTATGGTAACGTTTGTTTCTTTGTTATTTCTACCCGTACCCATAACAGATACCTGCATTGTGTTACCATTACCGTTTTTAAAGGTGTCCCACATTGTGTCGGTAATAGTAGACTTGTCAGGATTTAGAACACTATACGCAATATCATTTCCTGCGGCGTTTTCTATATTAAAGCCAAGGGTGTAAAAAATGCTTCGTCCTACACCGTTTTCGTCTTTAACCTTATATTTTTCTTCTATTTTATTTTTTATGTAGGAGGCGGTTAACTGAACCAAAAAACTTTGTCCTGCAAGAATTTTACTGCTACTGCCGTTGCCGACATTTGCACCAAAAGAATTGTTGCCATAGGTTTGGTTTTCAACATCATCATATTTGCTGGCGCCAAGGGTTGGAGCGCCGTCGGACATAAGAACAACTATTGGCATACGGTATTCGCCGCGTTGCCAGTTGTTGCCGCTGATAATAACCTCGGAATCGGGGACCTCGTTAAACATTTTATAGGCTTCCCAAAGACCTGCTTGAATATAGGTACCTCCGACATTTTGTTTTCTTTGGAAGGTTATGTTTTGCTTTGTTCCCTTAACCTCGCTTTCGTCTACCCAAACATATTCGTTTGAATAGTTTATGAAAGCGCCGTTTCTATCGGTAGTTGTATAGCGGTCGATAGGCATAAGGCGAGAAACCGAATTTGAATAGGTGTGAGAAGATGCATCGAGGGTATCTCCGCCCGAATATAAAACAACGCCAACGCGGTTGTTGTTATTTATTCCTTGAAGAGTTTTTATAGCCTGGTTGGTTGCTTCAACGAGTTGGGTCATTGATTGTGATGACATAGAACCCGATAGGTCGAGCACAAAAACCGTATCGGTAGGAACGGTAGAATAACCGATAACCTCTTTGTTGGCCGCTATTGCCGACAGAGCAGTAAGGAAATTCTTGCCGTCGTCAATCATATTTACGCTGTTAGGGAAGGCAGAAGCATCTGTAAAAACAGATTTATCGGTCCAGACACCGCCCGCGTTGGAGGTATCAAGATTATTTAAATCAAAATACTCCTTCCAACCGTCCATAGTGTTAGCGTCAGCCAGACGGTTAAATGCTGTATCTGAATCTGCCATTACAGTAAGCGGCAGACAGGTTAAAAGCATAGCAACACAAAGAAGTATGCTGATAAATCTGTTATGGAGTTTAAATTTTTTATTCATACAAAGCCTCCGTTACACCTTGCGAAATTTGAACTGCTTTTGAATAAAGTTATTCGCCTTTAAATTATTACATTAAATAAATATCTACATTTTATTTAATTATATTACTATATGTTCATAAATACAAGGAATTTTTACCCTTAACTTTTTTGTTGATTTAACCGTAGCAGTATAGTATACTTTATAAAGAACATTTTTTCATTGTTCTAAAAGGGGTTATTTAACATTTAAAATTAAAATGATAACCGATTCGAGCCTTCTTGTTGTAGGGGTTTTATTTAAAGCAAAGTAGGAGATATTATGCAAAACATTCTAGTTATAGACGGACAAGGCGGAAAAATCGGTAAAACCGTTATTGAAGGCATTAAAGCTGCCGGAATTAAGGCTCATATTACCGCGGTTGGAACAAACAGTATTGCAACTTCGGCTATGCTAAAAGGCGGAGCAGATTCCGCCGCTACGGGCGAAAATTCGGTACTTTACTGCGCCGAGCGAAGCGACGTTATTATAGGGGCTATCGGTATTGTTATTGCCGATTCTCTACTTGGCGAAGTTACCCCCGCTATGGCTACCGCAGTAGGTAAAAGCAGAGCAAAAAAGCTGCTTATTCCTATGAACCTTTGCGACAACTTTATTGTTGGAGTTAAAGACCTAAACCTTTCGGTTCTTATTTCTAACGTTATAGACGAACTTAAAAAAATGTAAAGTAAAACCCGACACAATTTGTCGGGTTTTTTATTTACTTTTTAACATATAATTTAAAGGTTTTCTGAAAGGGAGTTTACCGCTTCATCGATAAGGCGTTGAACATGGCGAGGGGAATAACATAATATGTCCCCTATTTGTTCTATTGTATTTCCGTAAATGAATCGGCGAATAAGTATTTCGCGCTCGCGAAAATTTTTATGGTTATTTATTAGGTTTTCGATTTCGAGCGAACGGTTTTGGCAGTCGAGTATTTCCTTTTCTAAAAGAGATGCACTAGCTGTATAGCGTTTAATATCTTCTTTTAGTCGGAAAACTCGCGCCATACACTGCCTATATTCGCCTAAATATGCTTTAAGGTCGGTTTTGCTCATAGTTTACCCGCCTCCTTTAAACTAAAATACCGGCCGTAGGAATATTTGGTACCGTTTTCTTTATTATATTTTGCTACCTCTCTTACCGCTTTCGCTACGGCAGAATTTTTAAAAATTTCGCGGTTTTTGGCCTCTTCTTTAAAATAGAGGTCGCCAAGTTTTTTACAGCGCTCGCTGCAATAGTCGCCCGCGATGTCCATTTTAGAGCCGCAAAAATGACAATGGCAGTTTTCCTTTTCTATAAAATTCGGCGAAGCGCAAAAGGGGCAACGATGTCGCCTTTCGAAAGGAGGAGTATCAAGTCCGTGGCTTTCGAAAACCACCTCTAAAAATTCAAAATCTCGCTTACAGTCCGTACAATGGTACATATCTTTTGTCCTCCTTATAAAATGCTTGACTTTTACTGAATTGTGTAATATAATCTTCCCAAAGAGGAAAGTTTTACTGTTTTCAGTAGCGTGTGTTTATTATATTACGCGTTTCAGTAATTGTCAAGGACATCTTTTACTGTTTTCAGTATTTTGTTAAATTTGAACAAAAGGAGTTTCATTATGAACGAAACCTATGCACGAATTGAATCACTTTGTAAGTCGAGAGGAATAAATATTACCGAGATGTGTAAAAAGCTATCTATTCCCCGTGCATCACTTACCGATTTTAAAATGGGTAGACGACGCTCAATTTCTGCCGCCACTCTGCAGAAAATTGCCGAATATTTTTCGGTTAGCGTTGAATATTTGTTGTCGGGAGAAGCCCCGAATTCCGACGACCTAAATTTAAAAGTTGCGCTTTTTGGCGGAGAACAGGGCGTTACCGACGCTATGCTCGAAGAGGTTCTTCGCTACGCCACTTATATTAAGGAACGAGAAAATGGAGATAAACACACTATATAATATTGCAGAAACTAAGGGCATTACGGTAGACTTTTTAAGCCTTAAAGAAAACCCCGCCCTTTGTTTAGAACTTGGCGGAAAGGGTTTTATTGCTTTAGATAAAGGGCTTGTTGGCCGAAGTTTTGCCGAAAGGGTTGCCCTAGCACACGAACTGGGCCACATTTTAGAAGGCGCTCTTTATAAACCGGGCGAAGATAGCGCTTCGGTTTTAAAGCACGAACTCGCCGCCCAAAAATGGGCCATAAAAATACTGGTTCCGCTAGAAGAACTTATAAAGGCTTTAAAAGAGGGTAACGAAAGCCTTTCGCTTTTAGCCGAAAGGTTTGAAGTAACCGAAGAATTTATGCAAAAAGCACTCGCCTTTTATAGTAAAAGCAGCGCTGTTTAAAGCTTTTTTAACAAAAATGTGCTAAATTGATAATTTTTTCACAAAACCTATTGCAACCTATAAAAATTTAGCGTATAATAGGTTTATCACTTTAACCCATTAAAATTTGGAGGAATGAAGTTATGTATAATCGCATTTATAATTTTTCAGCCGGTCCATCTATGCTTCCCGTACCCGTTTTAGAACAGGCAAGAGACGAAATGATGAACTACCAAGGCTCCGGTATGAGCGTTATGGAAATGTCTCACCGCTCTAAGGTTTACGACGCAATTATTAAAGAGGCCGAAGCTGACCTCCGAGAAGTTATGAACATTCCCGACAACTATAAGGTTATGTTCCTTCAGGGCGGCGCTTCTATGCAGTTTGCTAACGTTGCTATGAACCTTATGAAAACCGGTAAGGCCGACTACGTTGTTACCGGACAATTTTCGGGTAAGGCTTATAAAGAAGGCCAAAAGTTTGGCGATGCTCACTGTGCCGCTACCACTAAGGAAGAAAACTTCACCAGAATTCCCGAACAAGAAGAACTAAACCTTAGAGCAGACGCCGACTATGTTCACATTTGCTACAACAACACCATTTTCGGTACTAAATGGAAATATGTTCCCGAAACAGGAAACGTTCCCCTTGTTGCCGATATGTCTTCTTGTATTCTTTCCGAACCCGTAGACGTTACCAAGTTCGGCCTTATTTATGCAGGCGCTCAAAAGAACGTTGCTCCCGCAGGTCTTACCATTGTAATCGCTCGCGAAGACCTTTTACGCGAAGACCTTCCCGAATTTGTTCCCACTATGTGTAACTACGCTACTATGGCAGCAAACGATTCTATGTATAACACTCCCCCCTGCTACCCCATCTACGTTTGCGGTCTTGTTCTTAAATGGATTAAGAGCATCGGCGGCCTTGAAGCTATGAAAGAAATTAACGCTAAAAAGGCTCAAATGCTTTACGATACTCTCGACAATTCTAAACTCTTCTCTAACCCTGTTAAACATTGTTGCCGTTCTATGATGAACGTAACCTTCAGAGCAGAAGACGAAGAAATTAACGCTAAGTTCGTTAAGGAAGCAACCGCCGCAGGTTTTGCTAACCTTAAGGGCCACCGCTCGGTTGGCGGTATGCGCGCTTCTATTTACAACGCAATGCCCACCGAAGGCGTAGCCGCTCTTTGCGAATTTATTAAAAAGTTCGAAGCCGAAAACGCTTAATTTAAAACAAATAAAAAGCCAACCAAGTTTAACTTGGTTGGCTTTTCTTTTTGCTTTTATTTATAGGCTTCGTAGACCTCTTTTAGTCGGTGGGGGTAGTCGGTCATAATTCCGTCGGCCCCGATTTCTATAAGGGTTTTCATATCTTCTTTATCGTTTATTGTCCAATAATGAACCGCGATATTATGTTTTCTGGCGGTAGAAACAAACGATTTAGTTGCTAGGTTTACTCCCTTTTCTTCCATAGGAATTTGGAATACACAAAGGCCGTCTGAAAAGAAGAGGTCGGCCCTTAAAATTTGCATAACAACAAAGGCGGTTGTAGCATCGTAACTTGGGGAATACATAAAGTTTTCGGGAACTTCGCCCGATTTTTGAAGGCGAACATATTCGTCGTAGAGTTCTTCGTGGAAACTGGCTAAAACTACCCTATCGAAGGCGTTATGCTTTTCTAAGAGGCGAAGCACCTCTTTAATGGCTTTAAGCCCAAGTTCGCCCGACTGTTTAATTTCAACGTTGATTCGGCTTTCGGGGAAGGCAACCATTAACTCTTCGAGCGTAGTTGCAAGGAAAACCTTTTGGTCTCTTGGGGTAACCCCTTGGGGGTATGTAACGTCGGTTGGGTATTTTTCTATACCGTTTTCGTCTTTAAAATGTTCCCTTTCGCCACAAAGAGTTTCGTTTTCGTCGGTTGGGTTGGTATAACCGAAGTCTACCTTTTGCGCTATTAAATCGGAATAGTTCCAATCGGCAATAGCGCCCGTAACGTTGGTTTTACGGTCTAGGGTTGTATCGTGAGAAAGAATGATAACCCCATCTTTAGTAATGCTAACGTCGGTTTCCATCATAACCCTATTATCAACGCTATAAGCGTTGTAAAAGGCTTCAAGCGTATTGTCGGGGAATTCTTTATTACCGCCGCCGTGGGCAATTAGAATAGGTAAATCTTCGGTTGTTCTCATTGGGTTTTCGCCCTTAAAGTTACTAAAACGAGGAAAAATTGCAACAACGCCCCAAACGAGCATAATAGAGGCTAAAATAATCGCAATAACTTTAAGCGTTTTTTTCATAGTTCACCTCAAAAGAAAAATTTTTGTTCCATAAGTTCCCTTGCGGGGCGGTAGATGCCTAAAAAGATTAAAAGACCGCCTATTAAAACAAGGCATATTAGCGGGTACATAGACCAGGCTACAAATTTCGTAAACCCGAAGGTGTTGTTTATTAAAAGTTCTATCGGAAGCATAAAAGCTCCAAGCGCAATACCTGCGCCGCCAAAGATAAAGAGTTTACCCTTTTTAACATATTTTACCAAAGCCACTACGGCCGTAACAATAAGGGCTAAACCGCCAACAACAGGAAGGGCTAAACTTAAAAACCAACTTCCCGATGTCATAAGACAAACAAAGAGCAGATATACGGCTACCGCAGCAAAGCCACAGGGCACAAAGATTACGGGGTTTGGCTTTCTAAACCAAAAGGGTAAAACAAAAAGTTCGTAAAAAAGAAGTATTCCGCCGGTTACAAAGCCCGCCCAATCAACCGTATTATCAAACTGCATATCGCAAAGGGGAATAATAAAGAGCGCAATTAAAAAGAAGGCCAAAATTACAAAACAGGCTACTCGCGTTTGCTTTTCTTTATCGGGAAGTTTTTTTGGCGGATATTCGGTTTCGTCGCTACTATTTATAAAATCAGGGTGGCAAACCGCGGTTTTACAA
>JAZODO010000189.1:0-2140 GCA_045597065.1 Acutalibacteraceae bacterium
TTTCTGCTTTTTTTGCTTTAAATGCGCATATAATCTGCCAAAGCCCCATAACAACTAAAAGTCCGCCAAATATTTTTCCAACAATTTCGGTTTTTATTGCCCCCGAAAGCCAAACTCCAAAAAGAGCGCCAATAATTCCAAAACCCGAAAAAATTAAAACCGTTTTCCACCGAATTTGTTTTTTAAAGGCGTAAATTATAACGCTTAAAATGGCTATGGGAATAAAAAAGAGTAGGTTTATTCCTTGGGCTTTAAGTTGGTTTTCCCCTTTAAAAAGCGAAAGGTAAATTAGCAGAACCGCTCCGCCTCCAAGCCCCATAGCGCCAATAACGCCCGATAAAAATCCCGCAACAATTTCGCTCATTTTAGTATCATCCTAACCCCGGCCCAAACCATAAAACCGCCAAAAATTACGCTAAGCCATTTAGCCGATATTTTTTTCATTATAAACGTGCCAAGCAAAGCGCCAATCAGCCCACCCGGAATATAAATTAAACAGTCGGTAATTTCTACTCGGCCGTTTAAAATATATAAAACGGCCGAAATTAAGGTAAGCGGCAAAATTACCGCAACAGCGTTTCGATGCGCCTCTTTTTCAGAAAGGCCCATTTTCTTTAAAGCCGGTACTGCAAGCATACCGCCACCTGCCCCTAAAAGTCCGTTTATAAAACCGGTAATAAGGCCTAAAATTAAAGGTAAAAGTTTCTTTTTCATAAAAATAGCATTTGTAAATGTATTATTTTTATGCAAAAATTCAATTGCTTCGTGTTGAAGTTAAATATATTATGTGTTAAAATATTATTTATTATATAAGTTGTTAAAACAAGGAGTATTGTTTTAAAATGTACGAAATCGTTGCAAAAAAAGAACTTAATCCTACCGTTACTATGATGGATATTAAAGCTCCCTTTGTAGCCAAAAAAGCCGAGGCGGGTCAATTTATTATTCTTCGTGTAGACGAAAACGGCGAAAGAACCCCCCTTACAATTGCGGGCTTTAATCGCGAAGAGGGAACGGTTAAAATTATTTTCCAAGTCGTTGGCGCTACTACTAAACTTTTAAACAGTAAAAATGTTGGCGATTTTATTTTAGATTTTGCCGGTCCTTTAGGCAAACCTACCGAAACCGAAGGCAGACGTAAGGTTGCGGTTGTAGGCGGCGGAGTAGGTTGTGCAATAGCGCTACCTATCGCCCAAAAACTTTACGAACAAGGGGCCGACGTTTACTCTATTATCGGCTTTAGAAATAAAGATTTAGTTATTTTAGAAGAAGAATTTAAAAAGGCTTCAAAAGAACTAATCCTTATGACCGACGACGGTTCGGCGGGCCAAAAGGGCCTTGTTACAACCCCCTTAGAAAATCTCCTTAAAAATAGTTCCGATTTCGACGAAGTTATTGCAATAGGCCCTTTGGTTATGATGAAATTCGTTGTAGAAACCGCTCGTCCTTTTGGCGTTAAAACAACCGTTTCTATGAACCCCATTATGATAGACGGAACGGGCATGTGCGGCGGTTGTCGCCTTACGGTTGGCGGAAAAATGAAGTTTGCTTGTGTCGATGGCCCCGATTTCGACGGCTATCTCGTAGATTTCGACGAAGCTATCGAAAGGTCGTCTATGTATTCGGGCTTTGAACGCCACCGCTACGAAGAAACCTGCAATCTTTTAAACAAGGAGGCAGAAAACTAATGGCAAATATGTCTTTAACTAAAAACCCGATGCCTACCGAAAAGCCCGAAGTTCGCGCTAAAAACTTTAAAGAGGTTGCTCTTGGCTATACTAAAGAAATGGCTTTAAACGAAGCGGCCCGTTGCCTTAACTGTAAAAATATGCCCTGTGTAAACGGGTGCCCCGTTAATATTCATATTCCCGCCTTTATAGAAAAGGTTAAAGAAGGCGAATTTGAAGAGGCCTACCAAATTATCGCTAAATCTTCTTCGCTTCCTGCTGTTTGCGGCCGCGTTTGCCCCCAAGAAACCCAATGCGAATCTAAATGCGTTAGAGGAATAAAGGGCGAACCCGTTGCTATAGGAAGGCTTGAACGCTTTGTTGCCGACTGGCATAATGAACATGCGGCCGAAAACATAAAAAAACCCGTTTCTAACGGAATAAAGGTTGCCGTTGTAGGTTCGGGCCCTGCC
>JAZODO010000190.1:0-7693 GCA_045597065.1 Acutalibacteraceae bacterium
CTGAAAGCGTAGGCGGTGCTGTTGCTATTTTGACAAACGGCAGCGCTATGACCGTATATGGCGGTACATACAAAAACAACTCGGTTAGCACTTCTACCGCATCCGGCACTCCTTCTGTTTGGGGTGGTGCTATCTTCAACCACGGCAGCATTGATATTTATGGTGGTACATTTGAAAACAACAGCGCTAACCGCGCAGGTTTCCTTTACAACTACCGTACCGCAAATATTTATAATGCAACCATTAAAGGCAATACAGCATCTTCTCTCGGTGGTGCAATTTATGTTCCCGCGAGCGATGCTGCTATCACAAATATCGGTACAGATAACGATTTAGTAGAAAGTTACGTAATCTTTACCGAAAACACATGTGCCGGTAATGGCGGTGTAATTTATGCCCAAAAATACCTAAAAATAGATAATGCTCTTTTCAGCAAAAACACATCAGACACAAATGGCGGCGCACTATTTCTTACAAATTCTAACACAAAAATAAACAACACCACTTTTGAAGAAAATACTGCTTCAACACACGGTGGCGCTATATATCTAAGCGGCGTAGTTGAAGAAATTGAAAAGGATTTGACTATATCAAATTCTAAGTTTAATTCAAACAACGCTACTTCTAACGGCGGTGCTATTTATGTATGCAATTCTTCACGCTTATATACTGTAAAGACTAACTTTACAGGCAACAGCGCAACCTCCGGCGGTGCCGTTTACACAACAAAAGGTAATGTTGATATCAATACCTCTGTTGTCAGAAATAATACCGTTTCTTCTGTAGGTGGATTTATAGCTGTTTATACTAGTTCAACTGCGTTATTAAATGCCATTGATGCAGAAGAATGTTCTGCTTCTTCCGGCGGTTGTATTTATGTTAAGAACTCCGATTTAGAGCTTTATAATAGCCATATCAAAAATTGTAATGCAACTACCAACGGCGGTGCCGCTTATGTTTGTGCCGACTCAACCACTAAATTCTATGCCACAACATTTGAAGGCAATACTGCCGGTGCAAACGGCGGTGCTTTGGCACTATATAACAAAGGAACCCAAGATATTGTTCATAGTTGTACATTTTTAAGCAACAGTAGTAAGAAACTTGGCGGAGCAATGTGGATTTCTAACGATAATTCTGATGGTCCTACCGTTGACATATATAACGTTGTTGCTAAAAACAACAGTTCAGCAAACGGCGGTGCTTTTTATATAACCGTTATGGGAACTGAGGTTAATCTTATCGGCGCTACCGTATCGGGTAATACCGCAACTACCGGCGGTCCTATTATCTGGGGTAATACTAATAACGCCGTTCTTAATATTGACAAGTCGAAATACACCGACCTTGACCATACAGGAGCTTATGACAGCACTTATTGGGCTAAGGCTATTGTAAATAAACTGACCGTAAACGATATTTCGGGCGAAGTTCCCAAATACCTTGATTACGGTAATGAGTCGTACGACCATATGAGCGACGCTGTTGATGTTAAAAACAGCGCCGAACTTGAAGCCGCTATAAAGAGCGATGCAAAACATATCCGCATTGTTTCTGACTTTACTATTGACAGAACATTTTATATTGGCAGAAGTATGACCATATTTACTACTGCACCCTATACATTAACCCGTTCGCCAGATTTTACAGGCGACATATTCGTTGTAGGCGAAACCGACTGGACTGTTGGTTCACTTGTAGATTATGGTAAAGTAACCCTTACCCTCGGCAACCCCTTATCAGTTAAGGAAAACCTTCTAACCATAGACGGCAACTCGGCCAATATGAATAACGCGGTTAAGGGTACCGTTATCTTTATTACCGACAGTTCTGTTGCCGAATTGCACAATAACATTACAATAACAAACTGTTACAAGACAGATAACGAAAGAACTTACGAAACAAAGTATAACCTCCCAAGACCTAACCGTATAGGCGGCGCTGCAGCTATAGTTCATAGCGGTACACTAGATATATACGGCGGTAACTACAACGGCAACAAAATTGGTGATGAAGACACTACCACTGCCGATGACTCGGGCCGCAATTCCTCTCTCGGCGGACTTATTTATAACTACAGCAACGTAATTATACGCGGCGGTACCTTTGA
This sequence comes from Acutalibacteraceae bacterium, assembly GCA_045597065.1. GTDB lineage: Bacteria > Bacillota > Clostridia > Oscillospirales > Acutalibacteraceae > SFWF01. Next base: position 2,111 of record JAZODO010000190.1, read on the forward strand.
CGGAAATATGGCTGCCCGCGGCGGTATAGTTTATAACTACCGCACCGTTAAGCTTTACGGCGGTACCTTTATAAACAACCACGCAACCGTTAACGGCGGCGTTGTATATATGCCTAATACTGCTGCCGCTCATCTACGCATCGGTACTCAGTATAATGCTGATGCTTTCTCTGTACTGTTCGAAAACAACACTTCTATTAATCACGGCGGTGCAATTTATACCTCCAGTTTGACTGCTGCTCTTATTAACGGAAACGTTACCTTTAAAAACAACAAATCCTTAGAGGGTAGTGGCGGTGCAATTTGTGTTTACGGTCAGTTAACATCGACCGGCACAACCTATACCGGCAACACCGCATATTCAAGGGGTGGCGCGGCTTATCTCGCTAACTCAAGCGATACATATGTTACACGATATATTTCGTTTGATAATTGTAAATTTACAAGCAATACTGCCCTTCTCGGCGGCGCTTTAAATGTTTTTGCTTCCTCTTCTGAATTAGGAAACGGAGCTATTGTAACAGTAAATAACTGTACCTTTAAAAAGAATTCTGCGGCCAAAAACCCCAACAGTACTTCTTCTGCTTTCGGCGGCGCAATTCTTGCCGACAGAAAATCTACTCTTACCGTTACCGATTCAACATTTACACAAAACCGCGCGGCAACCGAAGCAGGCGCAATTTATCTTGCCGGCGAAAGTGTTGCTAAAGTTAGCGGTTCTACCTTTGATTCCAACTCTATTGTTGAAGGCGGTACCCATGGCGGCGCTATAGTTGTAAGAAGTTCAAAACTTACTGCTGACAACACTACACTAATAAATAACAGTTCTATAAACAACGGCGGTGCAATTTATATTTCTTATCAAAGCGCCCGCGATGTAAACTCTTCTGTAAACATCACTAATTCTATCATTAAGAATAACTATGCAGGCGGAAATGCCGGCGCTATTTACGCAACCCGACAAACCGTAGAAAACGATAAACGAATTCTATATGTTTCAGATACAGAATTTGTTGGAAATAGTGCCGCAACCAATGGTGGTGCTGTTCAACTTGCAACCGGCGTTGAATCCTTCTTCAAAAATGTAAAATTCACAAAGAATACTGCCACAGAGGGTTATGGCGGAGCGGTCTTCACTTATGGCGCTATAATGACATTTGAGAATGCAGAATTTACCGAAAACGCTGCTGCAAAGAGTGGTGGCGGTATCAATATCGATGGTTCTGCTACTCTTACGTTATATAAAGCTATCGCTACAGGTAATACTTCCGGCGGAAGCGGCGGATTTTTATATAATGATTCCGGCGCTGTAAAAGTATATGACAGTTCCTTCAAAAACAACTCTGCCAACGGCAACGGTGGCGCAATAACCGTTTACGGCGCCGGCACCAGCGAAATTTACGGTAGTGAATTTGTAGGCAACAAAACCACCGGTAATTCATCAAGTTCAAACGCCGGTGCTTTATACTTCGGCAGTGCTGAAAAGAATAACTTAGTTCACTCCTGTACATTTACAGATAATAGTGGCTACTACGGCGGCGCAATATACGCTACCGGTAAGGCACAGGGTAGTTTCTACAATATTACCGCTACAAACAATAGCGCACAAAGAGGTGGCTTCTTCTACGAAACCACAACAGGTACTACCTTTAATATTGCAGGTCTTACCGTTTCGGGCAATACCGATGTTGAAGGAGCTCCGATTATTTGGGGCAACAGTTTTGGCGCGGTACTAAATATCGATAAATCAAAATACACCGACAAAGATGTAACTACTGCACTTGACGACGCTTACTGGGCTGCTGCTATTTACAATAAGCTAACTGTAAACTTCGTTACACTGACTATCCCCTCTTATACTCCTTACAAACCTCAAGAAGGAACTGTTGTAACACCCACAGTTAAAGACCCGGTTCCCGTAACAGATGTTCTAAATCTTCCTCAGAACAGTACTGACGGTTATATTAATGAATATTATGATAAGTTTGAAAAGCTTGATAATTCGTCAAACTTTATGAGCAAGAACACTGCTACATTTGAAAACATTAACGGAAATACCGTTTTAGTTGATTCGTTTGTTTACCCTTACAACGGAACAGCCGGTAACTGTAATGTGAGTCAGGGTCTTCTTATGTACCAGGCAATTCTGTATAAAGCAGCACATCCTGATGAAGAAGTTTATATTGATGTTTCTTCTTACCGTATGTCTGTTGCCGCTGCGGTTAATATTAACCGCAACAGCAGATACTTCGGTTATATGAGAAACCTTCAAGGCAGAGAATACGATTCGAACGGATTTGTACGCCTGGCATACCTTATGATTACGGCTGCAAAAATGGGTATACATGTAAATGTTCTTGGCCATATAGACGGATATCCTGCCTATACAAGCGACCCCGACCTCTACGAATACTTTACATATAAGCTTAACGACCCTTGCGACCCTGCTTATGTAGAAAACGGTGTTATTGGCGACTATCTAGATTTCAACAAGTTTGACTGGACACTCGCCAACAAGGGCGGAACGGATATGATGCACAATAAAATGTGCGCTGTTTCCCACTATCTTGATTTTAACGGCGTAGAACATAGAAACGCCGTTTGGTCTTCAAGTTCTAATCTTGATGGTATCGGCAAGAAGGGCACTAACGGTAACGCTAAACTCCAGACCGCGACTATCATTTCAAACCATGCAGAAATATATCGTACCGCCGTTAACTATATGCGCTTAATAGGCAACTATAAAGAGCAGGAACAGGTTTACGAGTTCCACGAACTTATAAGCCAGATTAACGCCTATCAGATAGATATGATTTTAAACGGCCGCGAAGATGAAATTCCCGAAGATGAGAGAATAGTTTATCTCGGCAGTGAAAACGACAAGGTGTTTGAACTTTACTTTACTCCATTTGGTGGCGACCAAGTTGTTTGGGATGAAGAACTTAATCCTTACTGCAAATACCTACGCAAAATGTATAACTCCGAAGACTACATTTTGTTCTCTTGGAACACCGCAGAATATAACGGAAACTTCCCACTCGGCCAACAGATTGAAGAAATTATAACCTCAGCTTTCCACGATAACCGTAATCCTAATAATAGATTCTACGCTATTATGAATTCCTACGACTCCGAAAAGATGAAGGATTTAAAGGTTGGTACTGATATAGGATTCTTCTCACTAAACAAGAGAGATTTCGGACAGATACATAACAAAGATATGTTAATATCTTATGTTGAAGACGGCCAACGTTATTATGTATCGTTGCTTAACTCATGTAACGTACATTCCGGCTCAATGTATTATCAGTCTAACTTTATGCTTGTTATCAAAGAAACCTCTTGTATGGAAGATAGCGTATTCTTTACAAATGCTGATAACACTACAACAGGTATAGTAGACCATGATTACAGCGAAGTGCTCGTAAAAGATGCTGAAGAAGATAAGCACGGATACACATATAAAGTTTGTAATCAGTGTGACAAGCAAATTATACTTGATGAAGTACATAATCTTAGCGATTGGATAACCGATAGAGACGCTACCACTTCTCTAAAAGGTATTCAACACAAAGAATGTACTGTATGTAATAAAAAGCTTGAAACCAGAGAAGTTTCTGCACAGAAAGAAACTATTGTTGAACTAACAGACACTTTCGGCAAATACTTTACCACAGATACAAATTCGTTAATCTCTGTACCTACCGATGCAACGCCTCTTACTGTTGAAGCAACAATACAAGTTCCTACAAATTTAAAGAGCCGTGCAGGAGTAATTGTAGGTAACTATAAGAATTCTTTGGTTGGCGAATACAATGTAGAAATCTATACTAACGGTAATTTACGTCTATATTGTGTTGCAAACAATAAAATTATAAACACCGTCTTTACAACCGACCTTCGTTCTGATACTCCTAAACATATTGCGGTTACAGTTGACGGAAATATTGCAACCCTTTATGTAGGCGGCGAAGCCGTTGAAACCAAGAAATTAGTTGCTTCACTTCCCGAAAATATGGCTGATTTCAAGATAGGCGGCGATAACCGAAAGGGCAATGCACAGCACTTTAAGGGCGCTATACATTCCGTTGCTATGTTTAGCGATGTAAGAACTGCCGAAGAAATCAAACTTGATGCTAAATTTATAACAAGCGATTCAGATAATCTTATTTATTCTAAATACTTCTCTGATGCATACAAGTCTGATACCGTAGAAAGTACAACCCTCAACGGAAAAACCTTTACAAGCAGCGGGCTGGTTGCTTTGGGCAAAACCTTAGCCGCTACTCCCCACACGATAGAAGCAACCGTTCTTGCGCCTTTAAGCATTTCTTCAAGAATGGGCGTTATTGTTGGTAACAATAATGGTAACGACCCCTTTATCAACCTAGAAATATATACCGGCGGCAAGGTGCGTCTGTTATATAATAACGGCACCACCAAAACCGACCATATTTTCTCGGAAGATATTCGTTCCGACTCGCCTGTTAACATTGCTGTTACTATAAGCGGAACTTCTGCTATTCTTTATGTTAACGGGGTTAAAAAAGAAACCGCTACCGTTAATGAAATTACCACTAATATAACTAAAAACTTCATTATAGGCGGAGATAACACTCCCGGTAACTACAACTACTTTAAAGGAACTATTTACTCGGTTAATCTTTTTGAAGACGCAAGAACCGAAAGCGAAGTATTAAACGACGCTATTTTTGTAAACAGAGATGAAGAAGGTTTACTTGATTCTGTATACTTTACTTCAAAACAGACCGATAAAAAGTTAACCGCTATAAACAGTCTTGGACAGACCTTTAGCGCGTCAAAACTTTATTCAATGGATAAAACCTTTGACTCGCCTGCAAAAACCTTTGAAGCGGTTATAAATGTGCCAAAAACTCTTAATAACCGCGCAGGCGTAATTATAAGCAATTATAATGGTTCATCTACACCGCAGGTTAGTATTGAAGTTTATACTCAGGGTAAGATTAGACTCTTCTATCACACAGGCAGCGTGAAAATTGAGCACATATTCTCAGCAGATATTCGTTCTTCCGAGCCTACTCATATCGCTGTTGTTATAGATGGTTTAACCGCCACTCTATACGTAAACGGAAAATTCTCTGAAACCGCTACCCTTACACGCGCCTTCCCCGATATTACTACCGGATTAATGGTAGGCAGTGATAACAGAAGCGGTAATTCACAGTATTTCAAGGGAACCATTTATTCAGCCACCGTTTTCTCTGATGTACGTACAGCAGAAGAAATTAAGCAAGATTCAATTTTTGTTGCGCCCGATGCTGACGCTCTACTTTATAGCGAGTATTTTGCTAACGTCAGTGATGAAGCTATTGTTATTGAACCTACCGGCAAAACCTTTACCAAAACCCTTGTAGGAATTATAAATGCTTTAAGCAACGCTCCGAAAACCATTGAGGCAAACGTTTATATTCCTGAAAATATTACCACTAATGCCGGCGTAATTTTAAGCAACTGCTCAGATGGCGCTGAAAATCAGGTTGGTATTTCACTTAGTACCGATAACAGAGTTCTTCTTGAGGTAACAAACGGAGAAATTACCGG
>JAZODO010000191.1:0-3892 GCA_045597065.1 Acutalibacteraceae bacterium
ATCTACGTTAGCGCCACTATAACCTATAGCGCAAAGCACACGGCCCCAGTTAGCGTCGGCGCCAAACATAGCAGCCTTAGTTAGCGCAGAACAGATAACCGATTTAGCAACGGTTTTAGCAACCGCTAAACTTTCGGCACCAGAAACTTTACATTCTAAAAGTTTGGTAGCGCCTTCGCCATCGCCCGCAATCATACGACAAAGGCTAACATTTACTGTGTTAAGCGCTTTACAGAAAGCGGTAAATTCTTCGCCTTCACAGGTTATAGGCTCATTTTCGGCCATACCATTAGCTAGTACAGTAACCATATCGTTTGTAGATGTATCGCCATCTACACTAACCATATTAAATGTTGTTTGAATGTCGGCAGAAAGGGCTTTTTGAAGCATTTCGGGAGAAATTGCTGCGTCGGTTGTAATAAAAACAAGCATTGTTGCCATGTTAGGATGAATCATTCCCGAACCTTTTGCAATACCGCCTATTGTACACTCTTTACCGCCAATATTAAAGGTAACTGCAATTTCCTTTAGTTTTGTGTCGGTAGTCATAATGCCTTCTGCAGCAAGTTGGCTATTTAGGCCTAAACCCTCTACCAAAGCGGGTATTCCGTTTTTAATAGGTTCTATATTAAGGGGTTGTCCGATAACTCCTGTTGAAGCAACGATAACGTCTGTTGCATCAATATTTAAAGCGTTAGCGGTAAGTTTACACATTTCGGTTGCGATTTCAATACCGTTAGCATTACAAGTATTGGCGTTACCGCTATTACAAATAATTGCCCTAGCATAGCCGTTAGCAATATTGTTTTTAGTAACAACGTTAGGCGCACCTTTTACAAGGTTGGTAGTATAAACGCCCGCAGCAGACGCTAGTTTTTCGCTAACAATAAGAGCTAAATCGCGCTTTGTACGATTTTTTCGAATTCCGCAATGAATTCCGTTAGCCTTAAAGCCCTTTGCGGCACAAACACCGCCAGACACAAATTTCATAAATAACTCCTTAAATTAAAGGTCGAGCCCAGTCTTAATATCGGCTCCCATAAGAATATTCATACACTGGATAGCCGCTCCGGAAGCGCCTTTACCAAGGTTATCATAACGGGCGATTAAAAGGATTCTATCTTCGTTTCCGCAAACGGTAATTTGCATACCGTCTTTTCCCATTATTCCGTTAGCCGAGATAAGGCCGCCTTCGTTAATTTCTTCTACAAAGTTAACAATCGGTCCTGAATATTTTTCTTTATAAATTCTTCTAATATCTTCTATACCGCCAATACTCAGTTGAGATTTAAATAGAGGTACAGTAACACACATTCCGCTATAAAAGTTAGAAACTATTGGGCAAAAAATAGGTTCGTTATTAGTAGCAGTAATTGCCTTCATTTCTTTTAGGTGCTTATGCTGTTGAGTTAGAGCATATTGACGAGGAGCGCCAAATAAAACGCTTCTATCTTCGCTTTCATATTCGGCTATCATTTTTTTACCGCCGCCTGAATAACCAGTTATGGAATGGCAGGTTAAAAGCACGTCTTTAGATAATAAACCTGCATCTATAAGAGGTTTAACAAGCGCAATATAACCGCTTGCATGACAACCGGGGACCGCTACCCTATTAGCTTTTTTTACCATTTCAAAGCCGTTTTCAAATACCTCAGGAAAGCCATAAATCCACTGCTCATTTGTACGATGAGCAGTGGAAGTATCTAGGATTTTTACATTAGCGTTTGCGTTCTTAACTGCTTCGATAGCAGCTTGATCGGGCAAACAGAGAAATGTTATATCTGAGGAATTTATAGCGTTTGTACGAGCAGAAATGTCTTTTCGTAAAGAATCGGGTAAAGTGATAAGTTTTATATCACTTCTGGCCGAAAGTCTGTCGAAAATTCGAAGGCCCGTTGTACCTTGACTTCCGTCTATAAAAACCTTTGTCATTATTTTTGTTCCCTCTTCTTGTCGAGCATAGCCTTAACCTTGATGGGTAAGCCGTAAAGGTTAATAAAGCCTGCGGAGTCTTTTTGGTCGTAAGCGCCGCCATCATCACCGAAGGAAGCAACTTCGTCATCATAAAGGGTATAGGGAGAGGTTACGCCGGCGTTAATAATGTTACCCTTATAAAGTTTAACCTTAACGTCGCCGGTAACGGTTTCTTGGGTTTTGTCTACAAAAGCAGAAATAGCTTCGCGTAAGGGGGTAAACCATTGACCAAAGTAAACGAGTTCACCAAATTTTTGAGCAACAAGCTTTTTGTAGTGGGATGTTTCGCGGTCGAGGCAAAGCATTTCGAGAAGTTCGTGCGCTTTATAAAGAATTGCGCCGCCGGGAGTTTCGTAAACGCCGCGGCTCTTCATACCAACAAGACGGTTTTCTACAATATCAAGTAGGCCGATACCATTAGCGCCGCCAAGTTCGTTTAAGGTTTCAACAATTTTAAGGCCATTCATTTCTACGCCGTTAATTGCGGTAGGAATACCCTTTTCGAAGTGAATGTCAACGTAGGTAGGAAGGTCGGGAGCTTGTTCAGGAGAAACACTCATTTCGAGGAAGCCCTCTTTAGAATACATAGGTTCGTTAGCGGGGTCTTCTAGGTCGAGTCCTTCGTGAGATAAGTGCCAAACGTTTTTATCTTTAGAATAGTTTGTTTCGCGGTTAATTTTTAGGGGGATATTATGAGCTTCGGCATATTCGATTTCTTCTTCACGAGATTTAATATCCCATTCACGCCAAGGAGCGATAATAGCCATTTCGGGAGCAAAGGCTTTAAGGGTAAGTTCGAAACGAACTTGGTCGTTACCCTTACCGGTACAACCGTGGCAGATAGCATCGGCGCCCTCTTTGATTGCGATTTCGGCAAGACCCTTTGCAATACAAGGACGAGCGTGAGAGGTGCCTAAAAGGTAACTTTCATAATCGGCACCGGCTTTAAGGCAAGGCCAAATATATTCTTCAACGTATTCTTGCTTTAAGTCAAGCACGTAAAGTTTAGAAGCGCCGGTTTTAATAGCCTTTTCTTCTAATCCGTCGAGTTCGGTGCCCTGACCAACGTCGCCCGATACAGCGATTACTTCGCAGTTATTATAGTTTTCTTTAAGCCAAGGAATAATAATAGAAGTATCGAGCCCACCGGAGTAAGCAAGAACCACCTTTTTGATTTTAGATTTATCCATTTTAAATACCTCCAAGGGTGTTTTATTCTCTTGCATAATTATGCAACTTTTTACTACAAAAGTCAAGCCTTTTTTTAAACATTGTGATAATTGGCTATATTTATTTATATATAATATATTCCTTTATGAGTTTTGCCGAATATTTTATGAATAAATATGCGAATATCTTTGCATATTTGCATAAATAGAAAACCCGAGATAAACTTCTCGGGTTTTAAAAGTTATGATTTTACAATTTTAGCTTTTGCGCCATTTATTGCATCTTTAGTAATAATAATCTTTTTAACCTTATCGTCAGACGGGGTTTCGAACATTGGGGTTCTAAGAACGTTTTCAATTATTGAACGAAGGCCGCGAGCGCCTGTTTTTCTTTCGATAGTAAGTTCTGCTATTCGCTCTAAGGCCGCTTTTTCAAATTCCAATTTGACTCCGTCAAGTTCAAAAAGCACTTCGTATTGTTTAATAATTGAGTTTTTAGGTTCGGTCATAATTTTAATTAAAGTATCTTTATCCATACCCGAAAGGGCGGTTACAACCGGAATTCTTCCTACAAGTTCGGGAATTATACCAAACTTAACGAGGTCTCTATGGGTAACGTCTTTATAAAAATCAGATTGTTCGAGTTCTTTTTTAGATTTAACTTCTTGTTCAAAGCCTAAAGCCGAACCGCCTTTTCTGCGTTCAACTATTTTTTCAATACCGTCGAACGCGCCACCGCAAATAAAGAG
>JAZODO010000192.1:0-2051 GCA_045597065.1 Acutalibacteraceae bacterium
TGCTCTTTTCTTTTGGCATATATTGTAAGAATTTGTTGACACTATATACATATTATGTTAAAATTTAATAAACTAAACTTGATAGAGGTTGCAACATTTAATAGTAGTTAGGTTTTACGGGCGGTAACCCTCTAACGAAAGGAACTGTTGCCGAAGCGTTACTCTTTTACCGAAGTTTAATTGCTGGGTCATTATAGAATATGTAATGAACTGTCACTTTTTGTGTTGCGCTATCCGTTTTGAATTTTTCCGCGGTATGCCAGTACCGTGGTATTTTTTTTAGGAGGTTTATTTTATGAAAGCGAAAAAACTTGTTGCAAATCTGCTTATAGTTGCTTTCGTTATAGGCTTTGGTGTGCTTTGCGCCTTTACCGGCCCTATTACAGAGCCTATCGGAACTTTGTGGTCCCTTTTCCCCCCGATTATTGCTATTGCGTTGGCCCTTATTACCAAAGAAGCCTATTCTTCTCTCTTTGTTGGTATTTTTGTTGGCGGCCTTCTCTATACCGGCTTTAACCCTATCAAAACTATCGACGGAGTAATTAACGAAGGTGTTATTTCTGCTGTATCCGGTACTGCGGGTATTTTCCTTTTCCTAGTTTTACTTGGCGCTATCGTTGCTCTTTTAAATAAGGCTGGTGGCTCTAAAGCCTTTGGTCAATGGGCTTCTAAACACGTTAAAACTAAGGTTGGAGCTGCTCTTGCTACCTTTGTTTTCGGTATCTTAATCTTTATTGATGACTATTTTAACTGTTTAACCGTTGGTGCTGTTATGCGCCCCGTTACCGACCAAGCTAAAATGTCTCGCGCTAAACTTGCTTACTTAATTGATGCAACCGCTGCCCCAATTTGTATGATAGCTCCTATCTCTTCTTGGGCTGCCGCAGTTTCTGAATTTGCTCCCGAAGGAGTAAACGGAATCGTCCTTTTCTGTCAAGCTATTCCTTATAACTTCTATTCTCTTTTAACCTTTGTATTCGTTATTGCGCTTACCCTTATGAAGTTCGACTACGGCCCAATGAAGCTCCACGAACTTAACGCGGCTAATGGCGACCTATTTACTTCGGGCGACGTTGATTCTAATAACGAAGAAGATGTTCCCGCTACCCAAAAAGCAAAGGTTATCGACCTTCTACTTCCCATAGTTGTTCTTATTGGTATTTGCGTTTACGCCCTTTACTATGTTGGTAACGAAGGCGGAATGAACTTTATCGATGCTTTCGGCAATACCGATGCTACCGTAGCTCTTCCCTGGGGTGGCCTTATTGCCCTTGTTATTACAATGGCTTACTTTATGGCTCGTCGTCTTCTTTCCTTTAAAGAAGCTATGGCTTGTATTCCGAAAGGCTTTATCGCAATGGTACCGGCTATCATTATTCTAACAATGGCAACCTCGCTTAAAAATATGACAGGCCTCTTAGAATCTGATACCTTTGTTCAATCTGCTCTCGCAAACGCAAGCGCTCTTCAAAGCTTCCTACCTGCAATTATCTTCCTCGTTGCTTGCGGTATCGCTTTTGCAACAGGAACTTCTTGGGGTACCTTTGGTATTCTAATTCCTATCGTACTTAGCGTATTCCCCGCAGGAACCGAACTTGGCGTTATCGGTATGTCTGCTTGTCTTGCCGGCGCTGTTTGCGGCGACCACTGTTCTCCCATTTCCGATACAACCATTATGTCTTCGGCAGGTGCGCAGTGTAACCACATTAACCACGTTTCAACCCAGTTACCTTACGCTCTAACCGTTGCGGGCATCTCGTTCGTACTCTTTGTTTTAGCAGGTTTTGTTCAAAACGTTTATATTGTACTTCCTATAGGTGTTGTTCTTACCGTTGGAACATTATTTGTAATAAAACTCTTAAACAAAAAAGCATAAAACAAAACTGCTATTCGTTTCCCTCACGCCTCGTAGGGCAGTATTTCCTTAAAAATGTGAAATTTAGGCACAATAATGCGTTAAAACCCGCCAATACGCGTCAGCGTTATTGGCGGGTTTTGCCTTTTCTTGCACTCTAAATTTTCATTTTAAGGTGCTTCGCAGTTTCGTAGAA
>JAZODO010000193.1:0-7831 GCA_045597065.1 Acutalibacteraceae bacterium
GTAGAACAAAATTTTCGGTTACAAAACTGTATACACCTAAAAAAGATAAATTTTTAGTGGAATAAAAGACGAAAAGACACGGTAATGCTAACGCATACCGTGTCTTTTTAACACATTAGTCCGCAAAAATTTGCTTTTTTAGGCGGTTTGTCCCTAACCACAACTCCCTTTTTATTATTCGGTTATAATTTTTACCGCTTGGGCGGCAAGGATTAGGCCGGCCGCGGCGGGAACGAAAATTGCGCTGGCCGGAGCGGGGCGGTTGCCTTTAAGTTCGCCCGTATGCTCTGCCGAAAAGGGCGCTTCGCTGCTCCAAACAACGAGCAGTTCTTCTATTCCCCTTTTTTTAAGTTCCTTTCGCATAACCCGCGCAAGGGGGCAACCTTCGGTTTTAGTTATATTAGAAACGGTAAGTTTAGTAGGGTCGATTTTATTGCCTGTTCCCATACAACTAATAACCGGAACGTTTTCCTTTTTAGCATTTTCTATTATTTCGAGTTTTGCGGTTACGGTATCTACCGCGTCGATAACACAACTGTAAACCGACATATCTATACTATTAGAATTTTCGGGAAGATAAAACATATCGTGGGCCAAAACCTTAGTATTAGGCGAAATTTCTTTAGCGCGAATAAGGGCCGCTTCGGTTTTTTTAAGCTCTACGGTATTTAAATTCGCGAGTAGTTGGCGGTTAAGGTTTGTAACCGATACGGTATCGTAATCGAAAACGTCAATAGCGCCTACACCGCTTCGAAGAAGGGCCTCGAAGGCGGCCGAGCCTACTCCACCAAGACCGAAAAGGGCCACACGAGCATTTTTAAGTTTTTCCATTTTATCGCTACCTAAAAGGGCGGCGGTTCTTAAAAAAGTTTCGTTCATTTAACATTTACCTTTTTACAAATTTGGTTTAAAACGCATTTTTCGCAATATGCCTTTCGCGCGGTACAAACGGCGCGGCCGTGAAGAACGGTTCGGTGGCAAAAGTTATTAGATTCTAAGGGGGGTAAAAGGGCGCGAAGTTCGTCTTCTACATTTTTAGGGTTGGTTGTTTTAGTAAGACCTAAGCGGTTTACTATTCGAATAAAGTGGGTATCGGTTACAACGGCAGGTTTGCCGTAAACGTCGCCCACAACGAGGTTAGCGGTTTTACGCCCAACACCGGGTAGAGTTATCAGTTCTTCGATAGTATCGGGTACAATACCGCCAAAGCGGTTGGTTATACCCTTTCCTATTTCTATTAAATCCTTAGCCTTTGTTTTATAAAGGCCACAAGTTTTAATAAGTTCTTCTACCTCGTAGAGCGGTGCGGTTGCCATACTTTTAGCGGTAGGAAACCTTTTAAAAAGGGCGGGGGTTACAATATTTACCCTAGCATCGGTGCATTGGGCCGAAAGCCTTGTTGCAACAAGCAGATGAAAAGGGTCGTTATAGTTAAGGGAGCAAATAGCGGTTGGGTACTCGGACTTTAAAAGTTCTACCGCGCTAGTTGCAATTTGTTTTTTAGTCATTATACGGTAAGTTTCATATCGCCTTTTTTAATAAGGCCAAGTTTTCTCATAGCTTCGCTTATCGCAAGGGCCAAAGCGGCAGGTAAAACTACAAGCATTATAATAACAAGTAAAAGACTAACCGCAGGTTTGGCGCCGCTTTCTACCATTGCAAAATAAGTTTCAATAGGGCCAACAAGGTCGCCTGTTCCCATTCCTGCGCCGAGCGAAGTACACTTTAACTCGAAAACTGCGGCCGCTATTGGGCCTAAAATAGCGCTAGATATTATAGCAGGAAGCCAAATTATAGGCTTTTTAACAATGTTGGGCACCTGAATCATAGAGGTTCCAACACCTTGGGCAATAAGGCCGCCCCACTTATTTTCGCGGAAGGAAGCAACCGCAAAGCCTACCATATTACAACAACAACCAACAACGGCAGCGCCCGCAGCAACGCCCGAAAGGCCAAGCGACACACCTATTGCGGCCGAAGAAATAGGAAGTGTTAGGCACATTCCCATAATAACAGCAACTATCATACCGCCAATAATTGGGCTGGATTCTACGTTTTGGTTAACAAGCATACCGATAAAGGTCATCATTTTTGAAATTGGGGGCGCAACAAGGAAGCCCACCACGCTGCCGGCCAGAATACACGCTAGGGGGGTTAAAATTATATCTACCTTTGTTTTACCGGCGATAAAGCGGCCAAGTTCTACCGTAACGATAGCGGCAATAAAGGCGCCCAGCGGTTCACCCGCAGCGCCAAGCGCAAACTTTTCGGGGTTTGGGAAAGCGCCTATCATACCAACAACTGCGGCCGAAATAGTAACCAAGGGGGCGGCCGAAAGTTTAACCGCAACGCCAACGCCAATTCCGGCTCCCGTAATGGTTTTAGCAACCTGGCTTATAATGGTTAAATAATCGCCAACAGTTCCGCCTATAAGGTTTCCTATTTGGCCGATAATTGTACCAATAATAAGGGTAGCAAAAAGGCCCGAAGCCATACCCGAAAGGCCGTCTATAAAAATTCTGGTTAAAAATTTCTTCATATTAAAACCTTCTTTTTTTAAAGCAATTTTTATTATAATATCACTTTTTAAGGCTAATTACAATATATGATTGAAAAGAGGGCGCTTTCGTTGTATAATTTTAGTATATTTAAAAGTTTGGAGCGAAACGCTTGGTTAAAATCTATTTTGTACGACATTGTCAGTCGGAGGGCAACAAAACAAGAACCTTTTTAGGTTCTATCGATTGCGACATTACCGCCGACGGAGTAAAACAACTTGAATATTTAAACGACCGTTTTAAAGACATTAAAATAGACGCCGTTTATTCCAGCCCCCTTTTACGCGCTAAAAAAACCGCGCTCGCCGCAGTTTATGGCAAGGGGTTAACCCTTATAACCGACGACGACTTTGCCGAAATGCACGTTGGAAACGACGAGGGCAAACCCTTTTTTGAAGTTTTTAAAAAGGGTTCGGTAGCCGAAGATGTTTGGCTTAACAGGTTTCATGAATACGCCCCCGAAAACGGAGAAACCATTAAAGGGGTTTACGAAAGGGTTGTAAGAGGCCTTAAAAAAATTGCCCAAAACCCCGAAAACGAGGGAAAAACATTGCTCGTTGCTTCTCACGGAATAGCAACCCGTTGCCTTATTTGTTACCTATTATATAATAATATTGAAAAAATCGGCCAGGTAGATTGGGCCAACAATACGGCCGTTTCGCTTATTGTTTACGATAATGGCGAATTTAAGGCTTTATACCTAAACGACGATTCTCACATTCCCGAAGATTTTATGTCGGCCGAAAGCAGGTCGGTTACAAAGATGTGGACGGAGGAATAATTTATGAAGATTATGGCGGTAGATTTAGGAAACGCCCGAACCGGAATAGCCATTTCGGACGAAAGCGAAAGCTTCGCATTTCCAAACTGCGTAATTACCGAATATAATAGCACAAAAGTACCCGAAAAGGTTGCCGCTAAGGCAAAGGAGCTAGGCGCAAAACTTATTGTTGTAGGACTACCCAAAAATATGGACGGAAGCGAAGGTTTCAGAGCCGAAGAATGTCGCGCGGCAGCAACCGAAATAGCCAACATTTCGGGCTTAGAAGTAATTTTACGCGATGAACGCCTAACAACCGTTTCGGCCCATAACGTTTTAAATTTTAACGACGTTAAGGGTAAAAAACGTAAGGAAACGGTAGACACGGTAGCCGCAGTTATGATTTTAGAAGATTTTTTGGCTTTTAGAAAAAATAGTAAAAAATAAGCCCTTTCGTTATTGACAACAAAAGGGCCAAACTGTATAATAACTCTTGCGGTTTTTACCGTATTATATGCGGATATGGCGGAACTGGCAGACGCGCTAGATTCAGGTTCTAGTCGGGGCAACTCGGTGCAGGTTCGATTCCTGTTATCCGCACCAAAAATCCTCATTCGCAAGAATGAGGATTTTACTTTTTCGGCTATTCTATTTTTGAATTTTAGGGTTGTTTGTTCTATCAAGCAAGAAGTCAACGCTTACATTATAATAATCGGCAAGTTTAATTAAAATTTCGGCAGTAAGAGAAATAACGCCTGTTTCATACTGGGAATATGTGTTTTGCGACACATTTAAATATTTCGCTATATCTTTTTGTTTTATATCATTATCTTCTCTTAATCCTCTTAAATTCTTAAATTGCATAATAAACACCCCTGAATTATTATGCGTTATCTGTAATAAAGATATTGACTTTTATCTTTAATGCAGATATAATCAAGTTGTTTCAAAAACATCATTTTTAAAAAGGTATTTTATTTTCAATTTGTGCCTTTTGTTTAAATTCACTTAATAGAACAATATAAATTAACTAAATTATGGCATTTTAACAGTTGACAGAGCTTAAACTTTCATATATAATAGCAACTAATCTCTTTTATTTTTCGATAAAAGAAAGTTTAAAATTTAATCTGCGCCTGCGCCTGAGAGCCTGTGCCAATTAATCGCATAAGCGATTATGGTGCAGGCTTTTTTATTTTGCCGCACCGAATGGCATATTAGTTTGAGGTGAAAATCATTGCAAAAGGTCTTAAAACAAGAAGACACAAAAAGCAACCAAAAACGATTTCTTTGCCCTATGTGCAATAAACATACCGTATTATGGTTGCTTCCCACAACAGAAATTAAAGATTTACCCATTAAATGTAAGAGATGCGGTAAAGAAAGTATAGTTAATATTTCGCTTGAAGGTGCTAAATAACTATACATTAAAAACTACAAAATTCGCGCAGATTTTATTTTTCGTATTGTTTCCCTAAAAAAGCAAATGCGAAGCGTTTGCTTTTTTTGCCCCCAAAGCGTAGTAAACACTTACAAAAGAAAGAGGAAAGAAAATGAAAAAGGAAGACATGCGCGAAAAACTTATGGAAAGCACTATCTATATAGTCGCCTCCGAGGGTATTAATAAGGCTACCACTAAAGCTATCGCCACCCACGCCAACGTTAACGAGGTATATATTTATCGTTTGTTTGAAGACAAGGAAGATTTGTTTGCACAAACATTTTCCTTAATAGATAGCGAACTTATTTCATATGTTTTAAAATATGCGCCTATTATGAACATACAAGAAATAGAAATAACCGAACGTTGTCACATATTCTTTAAAAGTTGTTGGAAAAGTATACTCGATTACGATAGGTGTTCCTTTTTTATTAGGTACTACTATTCACACTATTACAATTCCTATTCGCCGCAAAAAAGAAAAGAGGCATATTCAAAGGTTATAGAAGTTTTTACCCCCGCTTTTATTGAAGACACCGACGTATGGAGAATATTTAACCGAATTCTCGACATTGTATATTCTACCATTGTTAAAATTCTTCGCGACGAAATTCCGGATAACGAAGAAACGGCTGACGATGTTTTTAGGGTGCTTTATTCGGCTATTGAACCGTTTTTTGTTTGGAGTAAAAACGAAATGGCGGACAATATTTTAAAAAATCAAAAAGGGTAAAAAAATATTCAAACACGAATAAGGAGAACTCGCAAATATGAACTTAAAACTCAAAAAGGCCTTAAAGGTTTTTTCCAATACCTTAGTGATATTGGTTATAGTTTTTGTCTTTTTGCTTTACGGCATACAGCTTTTCGGGCTAAAACCCTATTCAGTACTTTCGGGTTCGATGCAATCGGTTTACCCCACAGGTTCTCTACTATATGTAAAGAACGTTGAAACGCAAAATCTTGCAATCGGTGATGTTATTACCTACAAAATGGCAGGTGGCGACCTTTGTACCCACCGCATAATTGAGATTGTTCCCGATAAAAACAACCCCGAAACCATTAAGTTTCGTACCAAAGGGGACGAAAACGATACTGCCGACCCGCTCGTAAACAGCAACGCCGTTATTGGCAAAGCGGTTTTTTGCATTCCGATTCTTGGCTTTCTTACAACATATATTTCAACACCGCTTGGTAAATATATTACCGTTTTGGTTTTCGCGTTGTTTATTCTTTTTGAAATAGTCTTAGGACTTATTTTAGATAGAAAAAATAAAAATCAAAATTAAAAAGGAGATTTTTTATGAAAAAAACAAAAATTTTAATTACCGTTTTTTGCGCAGCGCTTCTTGTTGTTGCAACCATCGCAGGAACTTTGGCTTATCTTACAAGCCAAGATACCGTTACTAACACCTTTACTGTTGGTAAGGTAAATATCTCATTAGATGAAACCGCAGTAAACACCGACGGAACAGAAATTGTCGGGGCCGACCGCGTAAAGCAAAACAATTATCATCTTATTCCCGGTAAAACCTATATAAAAGACCCTACCCTAACCGTTAAGGCAAATAGCGAAGATTCTTACGTTCGTTTGCTCGTTACCCTTAACTGTGCAAGTCAGTTTGACGCTATCTACGACCCAAACAAGGCAAACCTTATTTCGATTTTTAACGGCTATAATGCAGAAAATTGGATATTTAACGGCGTAACCAGAAACAACACCGAAAACACAATTACTTACGAATTCCGTTATAAAGAAATTGTTGATAACGCATCAACCGATACCGTACTTGACGCTTTGTTTGACTCTATTACCGTTCCCGGTACCTTTGACAGCGAAGATATGGCCTCTATTGCAGACCTTGAAATTACCGTTGTAGGTCATGCTATTCAGGCTGTTGGTTTTGAAAACGAAGCTGATGCTTGGGTAGGCTTTGAAGAACAACTTAACGGTTAGTTCCCTATTATTTTTAAAAGGTCTAACCTTAAATTTATTTGTTAAAAAACTAAAATTTAAGAAAGGAGAATCCCAAAGTGGCAAAAAAATTAAAGTTTCTTAAAAATAAAAAGCTAATTATAGCAATAATTTCTTTTTCGCTACTTGTTTGCACCGTTATCGGCGGTACTTTGGCTTGGCTCGTTACCGAAACCGACCCTGTGGTTAATACCTTTACCTACGGCGATATAAATATCACCCTTCAAGAAACCGACACAGATAAAGACGGAGACGATAACCCCAATACCAACACCTATTCAATGGTTCCCGGTCATACTATCGAAAAAGACCCAAAGGTTACCTTTAAGGCAAACAGCGAAAATGCTTGGTTGTTTGTAAAACTTGAAAAGACTGCAAACTTCGATGACTTTATGACCTATGAAATTGCAAACGGTTGGACAGCACTTCAAGGCGCCCCCGGAGTATATTACAGAGAAGTATCAAAAGCAGCACAAGATGCTGAATTTACTGTAATTAAAGACGATACTGTTACCGTAAAGGGCGAGGTTACCAAGGAAATGCTCAACGCGTTGGATGCAAACGGCGCAAGCAATTATCCGCAACTTATTGTTACCGCTTATGCGGTACAGCGTGATAGCAATATTGCTACTGCTGCAGATGCTTGGGCAAAAACTCAACCCGTAAACCCCTAATGTAAACGGCAGGTCCGTTTCAGAATAAAATTTATTCAATATGAAAGGAAGATTCATTATGAAAATGAAAAAAGCATTGCTTTATGGTTTAAGTTTCGTTCTCGTAACAGCAATTGCTATCGGTGGAACTTTAGCTTATCTCACAAGCACCGATGATGATGTCAACGTGATGACCCTTGGCAACGTAAAGATTGAGCAACACGAATATCAGCGCGTTGTAAACGCAGACGGTACTTACGCTACTGAAACTATCGACAATCAAACAAGCTATGTGCTTGAGAAATTCGTTCAGTCTAAGCCACTGCTTCCCATTGTTGGCGACCCCTCTTTACCCGATGACAACCCCGAATATGCAGGTTATGATAATACCGTTATTCGTATGTCTCAGGTTGATTCCTACGGTTCCGCTTGGGTTTTTGCCGG
>JAZODO010000194.1:0-4171 GCA_045597065.1 Acutalibacteraceae bacterium
GTACTGTAGCTGCTGCTGATAACGCAAAAGGTACTTGGAATGTTCTTACCAACTCTCAAATGATTGGTTCTGCTGCTGCAACCAACATGACAGCATTTGATTTTGAAAACACTTGGATGACCGTAGAAGGAAAAACTCCTATTCTTAGAGTTTTTGAAAGCAAACTTAACATTCCCCAAGCTCCTGTTGAAGATGATAATGGCGTTTGGACCGGCGTTGTTGCTTCTTCTTTCTTAGATGATGGCGCAGGTACTCAATCAGACCCCATTCTTATTAACACTGCGGGCGAACTTGCACTTGCAGTTCAAAGCGGCGGAAAGAGCAAGTTCTATAAACTCACTAAAAACATTTTCTTAAATAATGTTAAAAATTCTGATGGCAGCTTTAACGCTGATTGGGCTAGCGCAGACAACCTTAATTCTTGGGACTTTAATACTGAGTTCGAAGGAACTATCGATGGCGACGGTTACATAATCTATGGTATGTATGCTAATTCTGCTAATGACCTTGGTCTTGTTGCCAGAGGTTCCCGTTATACTACTAACTTTAAAAACCTTGGTATCCGTTATGCTAACCTAACTAGTACAGGCGATTCTAGCGGTACCGGTGCATTCGTTGGTACAGTAAATACCTATAAAGGCAATTCTACTATTACTAACTGCTTTGTAGATGAAACAGTTGTTATTAGTGGTGCTTACGCTGCAGGTTTCGTTGGCTATATGTCAAGAAACGAAGAAGGCGCATTTGTTAGCATTGATAACTGCTATTCGTTAGCAGAAGTTACCGGAAGCAAAAACCATAGCGCTTTTGTATGTTCTTATAATGGTAGATGGCAAATTTTCAACAGCTATACCATTGGCCAGGTTGGAAATACCGGCGGAAATGATGCATACGTATCTAAACTTTTCCCCGCATACACAAACTGTTATGGTACTAACAGTCCTTCCTCTAAAGATACAAATAACGGAAATGACTGGACAGCATTCTCTGAAGCTCATATGACCGGTTCTGCTGCTGCAAGCAATATGGACCTAGACTTTGAAAATACTTGGGCTGCAGTTAAAGATTCTACTCCTATTCTTCGCGTGTTTGCTGATAATCTTGGCATTGATATTAACCTTTATACCATTACATTCAACAATGATGATGGAAGCGAAATTTCTTCTAATAAATATTTTGCCGGTGAAGAAATAGTAGTTCCCGAAGCCCCCACTAAGGATGCAGACGAAACCTATACATATGAATTCGCTGGTTGGGATATAGAAGTAGAAGCTACTGTTACAGGTAACGCTGTCTACACAGCTACCTACAATGAAACCTATATCGATTATACAGTAATCTTCAAAAATGAAGACGGTTCTTTAATTTCTGAAAACACCTATCACTACGGCGATACTGTTGTACTTCCTACTGAAACTCCTACTAAGAATTCAGACAGTACCTACGACTATACATTCGCAGGTTGGGATAAAGAAGTTACAACAGTTACAGGCAATATTATTTATGTAGCTGTATTTACTTCTAGCCAACATCAGCATTCTTATGATAATGACTGCGATACTACATGTAACACCTGTTCTGATGTTCGTGTGGCTGGAGACCATAGTTTTGATAACAATGCTGATACAACTTGTAACGCTTGCGGCGAAACTGCCTACCCCGGTGGTAACACCCTTATTAAAGAAGATGGCACTTGGTATCATATCGTTAACCGTGAAAAGGTTACCGACACAACACTTGTTCAGTACAGCGGTACTTGGTACTATGTAGAAAAAGGCGTTGTAAACTTCTCTGCTACTACTCTCGTTAAGTACAACGGCAAGTGGTGGTATGTAAAGGCCGGTAAAATGGCTAGAGATAATACTCTTGTTAAGTTTAGCGGTTCTTGGTGGCACGTAAACGGTGGTAATACTACTACCAGCACAACCCTAGTAAACTACAGCGGTTCTTGGTGGTATGTAAAAGATGGTAAAATGAATACCTCTAACACCTTAGTTAAGTACAATGGTGTTTGGTACCACGTAAACGGTGGTAAATGGGTTAAAGACACAACCCTCGTACAGTACAGCGGTACTTGGTATTATGTATCCGGCGGTAAAATGGATAATTCTAATACCTTAGTTAAATACAACGGTGTTTGGTACCATGTAAACGGCGGTAAATGGGTTAAAGATACAACCCTAGTTAAATATAACGGCGTTTGGTACTATGTATCCGGCGGTAAGGTTGACTTTAACTACACAGGAAGCGTTAAATATAACGGTTCTACCTTTAAAGTAGTTAATGGTAAAAAAGCCTAACATAATTTAAAAAAGTCCTCGAGGTTTAACCTCGAGGACTTTTGTTATTTTTTCTTAGGTTTATGTTTGTTTCTAATAACAGACTTTTTCTTTTTCTGTTGATAATTTGCGCGAGATATATCAAAACTGTCTTGAACCAGGCAGTTTTTACCGCTACCAATTAGGTCAGTTCGGCCATATTTTTTTAGCGCCCTTAAAACAATTTCTTTATTTTGGGGTAAGAAATATTGTAGTAGTGCGCGTTGTTGCGCCTTTTCTTCCATAGTTTTAGCGGTATAAATAGGTTGCATTGTAAAAGGGTCAAATCCGCTATAATACATACAGGTTGAAACTGTACCCGGAGTTGGATAAAAGTCTTGAACTTGTTCCGGGCGGAGCCCTTCTTTTTTAAGGAAAACCGAAAGTTCAATAGCATCTTTCATTGTACTACCGGGGTGGGAAGACATAAGGTAGGGGACAAGAAACTGTTCTTTTCCAACGCTTTTAGTTAGTTCGTAAAAACGTTTTTTAAACTTAATATATGTTTCTATTTCTGGTTTACCCATAGCAGAAAGCACTTGGGCAGAACAATGTTCGGGTGCGACTTTTAGTTGTCCGCTTGTATGGTTTAAAACGAGTTCTTTAAAGAACTCTTCGTTTTTATCTTCAATAAGGTAGTCAAACCTTATACCCGAACGAATAAACACCTTTTTAATACCCTTAATTTTTCTAACCTTTTTAAGAAGTTCTAGGTAGTCGGAATGGTCTACCACAAGGTTTGGGCAAGGTTTTGGCGCAAGACATTTTTTACCTGCACAAAGTCCGCTTTTAAGTTGCTTTTCGCAAGAAGGAAAGCGGAAGTTTGCGGTGGGGCCGCCTACGTCGTGTATATAGCCCTTAAAATCGTCCATTTTTGAGATAAGCTCTGCTTCGCGTATAACCGAATCGTGGCTTCTAACCGCAATTTGGCGGCCTTGGTGGTATGCTATAGAACAAAAGTTACAAGCACCATAGCAACCGCGATTATGAACAATAGAAAATTTAACTTCTGCAATAGCCGGTACGCCGCCTTGCTTTTCATAAGAGGGATGATAATCTCTCATATAGGGCAGTTCATAAACAGCGTCGAGTTCGGGAGTTGAAAGGGGAGGCATAGGTGGATTTTGTACCACTATATAACTGCCGTGTTTTTGTATTACTGATTTACCTCTAACGGCATCGTGTTCGGTTTGTTGAATTTTTGTAGCAATAGCATATTGCTTTTTGCCCTTTTCGGTTGGTTCTTTAACCATTTCGTATGAAGGACATTCAGCACATTGTCGCCACTCGTAATCGGTTGTTTTAACCTTATAACAAGTTCCAAAAATATCGGTTAATGTAGATATATCTTCGCCATTATTTAGCCTTGTTGCAATTTCTACTGCATGTTTTTCGCCCATACCAAACATAAGTATGTCGGCGTCGCTATCTATTAAAATAGAGGGCCTAACCACATCGTCCCAATAATCATAGTGGGCAAATCTTCTAAGCGATGCTTCAACTCCGCCTATAGCTATGGGAACATTCCCAAAAAGTTCTCTAACCTTTTTACAGTAGTAGATAGTGGCTCGGTCTGGTCGCGCTCCTGCCTTTCCGCCCGGAGTATAGGCGTCGTCGCTTCTCCGTTTTTTTGCTGCGGTATAATGGGCAACCATTGAGTCAATGTTTCCGGCAGTTACCAGAAACGCAAGTCTCGGTCTGCCAAACTCCTTGAAGCTTTCGGCAGTCTTATAATCGGGCTGGGAAAGAATTGCCACTCTGTACCCTGCTGCTTCAAGAACTCTTGAAATTATGGAGACACCAAAGCTCGGATGATCAACGTATGCGTCTCCCGTTACGTAAACGAAGTCGGG
>JAZODO010000195.1:0-8054 GCA_045597065.1 Acutalibacteraceae bacterium
GCATTTGCTAGAGGTATGAAAGAAAACGGAGCCGTTTTCTGTCACGCTACTGCATTCAACCTCGTAGCAAAAGCAATGCTTGGTAGAGGAGATGACCTTTACAGAGTTTATAAAAAGGTTCTTCCCTCATGCAAAGCGCAAGATACTCACAGAACCGAACCTTTCATCTATTCTCAATTCTCTCACGGTCCCAACTCTCCCGAATATGGCCGCGGCGCATATCACTGGATGACCGGTACCGCTGCTTGGATGTTCAGAGTAGTTTTAGACTATATGTTAGGCGTTCAAACAAGTGTAGACGGCTTAGTTATCAATCCTTGTATCAATAAAGATTGGAATTCTTACGAAGTTACCAGACCTTTTAGAAACGACGTTTACAAAATCAAGGTTACTAACCCGAGCCACAAGCAAACAGGCGTTACCTCGGTTATTGTTGACCGCGTTAAACTCGAAGACAATTTTGTTAAATACTTTGGCGATGGTAAAGAACATATTGTTGAAGTTATTATGTAATAATACCTTTATAAACTATTGCGTATAATTTTTGCGGAGTGATATATTACGGAACAAATTATCAATATTGACAGAATTGAAGACATTATTAGCCTTTTTGGAAGTTTTGATGAGAACATTAAAAAAATAGAACGCAGATATGCCGTTTCTATTACTTCTCATGGAAGTTATGTTCGTATTAAAGGCGACCCCGACGATGTACAACGTGCAGTTCGCGCTACTAAGGGCTTATTAAACCTTATTTCTAGGGGAGAAACCATTACCGACCAAAATATCGATTATGTTTTTTCTCTTGTAGCAGATGGCGAAGAAGAACAAATTTCCCATTTAACCGATAGCGACTGTATATGCGTTACTTCTAAGGGTAAACCTGTTAAACCTAAAACTTTAGGCCAAAAGAAGTATTTAGAAGCTATAAAGACCAACACCATAACCATTGGTGTTGGTCCTGCAGGTACCGGTAAAACCTATTTAGCGGTTGCAATGGCAGTAAAAGCTTTTAGAGCAAAAGAAGTTAATAGAATAATTTTAACTCGCCCCGCGGTAGAAGCAGGCGAAAGGCTTGGTTTTTTACCGGGCGACCTTCAATCAAAGGTAGACCCATATTTACGCCCCCTCTATGATGCTCTTTTTGAAATGCTTGGAGCAGAAAACTTTCAAAAGTGTCAAGAGCGCGGCGATATTGAGGTTGCTCCTTTAGCTTATATGCGCGGCAGAACGCTCGACGATAGCTTTATTATTTTAGACGAAGCGCAGAACACTACTTGTGAACAAATGAAAATGTTTTTAACTCGTTTAGGTTTTAATTCTAAAGCCGTTGTTACGGGCGATGTTACCCAAATAGACTTACCGGACGGCAAAAAATCCGGCCTTAAAGATGCAATTTCGGTACTTAAAAGGGTCGAAGACATTGCAATTATTAAACTTACAGGTAAAGACGTTGTTCGTCATAAACTTGTACAAGCTATTATTAGCGCCTACGAAAAGCGCGACGAACAGAGGACTAAAAATGGTTAAAATAAATTTATCTAACAGACAAAGAAAAACTAAACTTCCCGTTAATACTAAAGATTTAGTTGTAAAAGCCATAAACGCTTCACTTTCTGTTGAAGGCTTTGAAAATGGTGCAGAAGTAAATGTTACCTTTGTTAGCGATAGTAAAATTAAAGAAATTAACCGCGATTTTAGAAATATAAATAAGTCTACCGATGTACTTTCTTTCCCGCTTGGCGAAAACGGTTGCTATGATATTAACCCAGAAAATGATTTGTATATGTTGGGCGACGTTATTATTTCTATTGACCATGCCATTATGCAAGCCGATCTTTTTGGTCATAGTCTTGACCGCGAAATTGCTTATTTAACCGTTCATTCAATATTCCACTTATTAGGTTACGACCACATTGAAGAAGGCGAAGATAAAAAACTTATGAGAGCAAAAGAAGAGGCCGCTCTTTTAAAAATAGGGCTTCAAATTATTTAGGACGGTATTTTATGGATACTACTTTTTCTGCATTTATTGCGATTGTTGGGCGCCCTAATGTTGGCAAATCTTCCATCATAAACGCTTTGCTTGGACAAAAGGTTGCTATTGTGTCCGACAAATCGCAAACAACTAGAACAAGAATTATGGGCGTTTTAACGAAAACTGAAAATCAATTTGTTTTCGTAGACACACCCGGTTTTCATAAACCGAGGAATAAACTTGGCGAAAATATGGTAAAAGCCATTGGTAGCGGCCTTTCCGATGTCGATGCAGTTATGTTTGTTGTAGAAGCAGCGCCTAAATTTACCTTTAATAAAGATAATTTACCGGCCGCAGAACTAGAACTTATTGAAGAAATTAAGCGCCGTAAACTTAAAGCTTTTCTTGTTGTAAATAAAATAGATTTACTCGAAGATAAGGAAGCACTTTTCGAACTTATTACGGCTTATAATTCGCTATACAATTTTGATTTTGTAATTCCTGTTTCCGCCCTTAAAAAAGATGGTATAGATATTATTGCAAAAGAGGCTAAAACCTATTTAAAGAAGGCTCCTCATTATTTTGGTAGCGATGACGTAACCGACCAAAGCGAAAAGGTTATGGTCGCCGAAATGATTCGCGAAAAACTTTTACGAAGCCTAGATAAAGAGGTTCCTCACGGTATTGCGGTAGATATAGAGCGTTTTTACGAACGAGATACTGCCGATGGAGAACCTATTTTAGAGGTAGAAGCTACCATTTATTGCGAACGAGATTCCCATAAGGGGATAGTTATTGGTAAAGGCGGCGCTATGCTTAAAAAAATAGGAATTCGCGCCAGAAAAGATATTGAAGAGTTTTTTGGTATCAGAGCTTCTGTTAAACTTTGGGTAAAGGTTAAAGAAGATTGGCGTAACAGACAAGGTCTTATTCATACCTTTGGACTTGACTGATTTTTCCTTTTATAAAAATACCCCTTTGAGTGATACTAATATCACACAGGGGGTGAATGTTTTATGGCTTATGACGAATATTGGAATAAGTTTATAAACGATGGCAAAATTGAATCTTATTTAAATTATAAGGAACATTTAAAAACACAAGGCAGTGTAACTGATGGAACAAACTCTGTTTACAATAGACGGACTGATAATACGGGAACAACAAATAGGTGACAACGATAAGATTGTCACCGTTTTGTCGCGTAAAAACGGAATTATTTCGGCCTATGCTAGCGGAGCTAAAAACATTAAAAGTAAAAAAGGCGCTGCAACCTGTTTGCTTTCTTATTCATCACTTACCTTAAAGAAAAAAGGCGATTCGTTTAGAATAACCGAAGCTAGCCCTATTGAAGTTTTCTTTAAAACAGGAAACGATATTGAAGCGTTATCTTTGGCTCAATATTTTTGTGAACTAGCGCTTTATTATGCGCCTGGCGATGAATCTTGCGAAACGGTTCTACGGTTGTTTTTAAATGCTCTTTATTTTTTAGCTGAAAATAAGCGAAACGTTCATTTAATAAAGGCAGTAGTAGAACTTAAGCTGCTTTCTTTAATAGGTTATATGCCAAATTTAGTTGCTTGTAATAAATGTCTTAAATATGAAAATGAACTTATGTATTTTGATACTAACGAAGGCGTTTTATATTGTTCTTGCTGTGCCGATTATCAAAAAAGTTTTGCCCTTTTAAACGGAACGTTAGTAACCGCTATGCGGCATATAATATACGCCGATTTTAATAAATTGTTTTCTTTTTCAATACCTGACGAAGCAGCGGTAGCGCTTTCGGCAGTAACTCAAAAATATCTTTTAAATAAAACCGAACACAACCTTAAAACTTTACAGTTTTTTAATTCTTTATTTTAGGAAATACATATATGTACGATTGTGAAAAGTATTATAATTCGCTTGAACTGAATGCAGTTTTAAAACTACTTGCAAATGAAGCAACAATGGCTTCGGCAAAAGAATTAGCGCTAAATTTACGCCCATTTTCTAGTTTTAATACCGTTATTGAGGAGTTAAATAAAACCGATGAAGCCTATATTTTATCGGCTAAATACGCTACGCCTTCGTTTGGTAATCCTATCGACCCTTCGCCTTTGCTTACCAGGTGCGAGGTAGGAGCGGTTTTAACTATGGGCGAACTTCTTTCGGTTGCCGATAGCCTTAGAATTATTAGAACTGTTAAAGAATGGCGAGATAATATTTCTGAAAGCGCAGTTATTAAACTTTCAGATATGTTTTTAGAACTTTCCCCTAATAAATACCTAGAAGATTTAATTTCTTCAGCTATAAAAAGCCCCGAAGAAATGCACGATACCGCGTCGGTTGCCCTAGCAGATATTCGCAGAAAAATCAGAAGAGAATCTGCTCTTATTAAAGAAAAGCTGGATTCTATCGTAAAACATCATGGCAAGGCTAAATATCTCCAAGAAGCAATTGTTACCCAACGCGATGGTAGATATGTAGTGCCGGTCAGAGCAGAATTTAAAAGTGAAATTCCCGGTATAGTTCACGATACATCTTCATCGGGTGCAACCCTTTTTGTCGAACCGATGTCGGTAGTTGAATCTAATAACGAAATTAGAGTATTACTCTCGAAAGAACGTGAAGAAATCGACCGAATTTTAACCGAACTTTCGGTTAAAGTATCAGAATTTTCTGATATTATTAGAAAATCTTTTGTTGAGCTAACTAACCTAAATCTTGTATTTGCGAAGGCTAGTCTTGCTTATAAAATGAAGGCCTCAATGCCTATTATGAACGAAAAGGGAAGGGTTTGCCTTAAAGAGGCGCGTCATCCCCTTATCGATAAAAATAAGGTTGTACCTATTTCTGTTTCGCTTGGTATCGACTACGACACTTTGGTTATTACCGGCCCTAATACAGGAGGTAAAACCGTAACCCTTAAAACTGTTGGCCTTTTAACCTTAATGGCTATGTGTGGGTTGCTTATTCCTGCGCTAGACGGAAGCGAAATTTCCTTCTTTGATAGAATTTTAGTAGATATTGGCGATGAGCAAAGTATCGAACAATCACTTTCTACCTTTTCTTCTCATATGGTTAATATTATTAATGTATTAGACGAATCGGTAAACAATAGCCTTGTTTTACTAGATGAACTTGGCGGCGGAACCGACCCCGTAGAAGGTGCAGCACTTGCTAAATCTATTTTAATTACCCTTGCAAATAATGGCGCTAAAACTGTTGCTACAACCCATTATCCTGAACTTAAAAGTTACGCTATCGATACTGTCGGTGTTGAAAACGCATCTTGCGAATTCGATATTAAAACACTAAAACCAACCTATAAACTTTTGGTTGGTGTACCGGGTAGGTCAAATGCTTTCGCTATTTCTCGAAAAC
Source organism: Acutalibacteraceae bacterium (assembly GCA_045597065.1). GTDB lineage: Bacteria > Bacillota > Clostridia > Oscillospirales > Acutalibacteraceae > SFWF01. Next base: position 5,348 of record JAZODO010000195.1, read on the forward strand.
TTGGCATTCCTGAAGATATTATAGCCCTTGCCGATACTTTTATAGCCGAAGATGAACGCGAGTTAGATAGAGTTACAAAGGCTTTAGAAGAAGCAAGACAGCAACTTGAAACCGAAAGAAAGGAAGCTAAACTTTCTAAAGAAAAGGCCGACAAGGCTTTAAAACAGGTTGAAATAACCCTTAAAGAAGCTGAAAACAAAAGAGAAGCTATGCTCGAAAAAGCAAAAAATGACGCTTCTTATATTATCGATAATGCCAGATATAAATCTAATGCGCTTCTTTCGGAACTTGAAGATATAAAGAAAAAATTTAATGCAGAAAACGCTGCGGAACTTTATGGTAAAGCAAAAAGAACAAGCAAACAAGTTATTGAGGGTATCGAAGATGAGTCAGACCCGATTTCTAATAAAAATAACGATAATTATATTTTACCAAGACAACTTGTAGTTGGAGATATTGTTACTGTTTGCGACCTTAATAAACAAGGAACTGTTGAACAAATATCTAAGGATGGTAATAAGGTATTTGTTGCTATGGGCGCGATAAGAAGTTGGACCGACCTTAAAAATCTTAAGCTTTTAGAAACCGTTAAAAAAGAAAAACCGAATCAACCAAAAACCCGAACAGTAACAGGCCTCAAATCGCGCGCAGAACGCGATGCGAGATATGAGTTTGATATGCGCGGTATGACGGTAGATGAAGGTATCATTGAGCTCGACCGTTATATTGATGGCGCTGTACTCGCCGGTATTCCAAGCGTTACTATCATTCATGGTAAAGGTACGGGTGCGCTTAGAAAGGCGGTTCACGAGTTTTTAAAATCTAACAAACATATTATTACCTTCCGCCTTGGTGTATTTGGGGAAGGGGAAGCCGGCGTTACAATAGCAGAAATTAAGAATTAAAAAAAGACCCTTTCGGGTCTTTTTTATTTATGTATTAAATTACAAATCCGCCATTAACGCCAAGAACTTGTCCTGTAATGAAGGAGGCATCATCGGACGCTAGGAATAATGCGGCAGAAGCTACGTCATTAGTTGTACCAATTCTACCAAGCGGGGTACTGTCTACCATGTTTGTAACGTCTTCGATAGCCAGGTTTTGGTTCATAGAGGTTTCAATTAAACCCGGAGTGATACAGTTTACCGTAATTCCGCTAGGACCTACCTCTTTTGCAAGGGCTTTTGTAAAGCCGATAACGCCTGCTTTTGCTGCTGAATAAGCAACTTCACAAGAAGCACCAACTTCGCCCCACATAGAAGATATGTTAATAATAGAACCTGATTTTTGATTTATCATATGAGGGAGCGCTGCTTGGGTACAGTTGAATACGCCAGTAAGATTTACGCCAATAATATCGTTCCATTCTTGCTCAGAAAGGTCGGTAATAAGCGATTGGTTTGCAACGCCGGCGTTGTTTATTAAAATATCTATACCGCCAAAACGATAAATGGTTTCTTTAATCATTAAATCTACTTCTAAGCGATTTTTAACGTTTGCTTTGTATGCGATTACATTATAACCGCTTTCTTTAAGCGATTTTTGTAAAAGGATTGCAGATTGAACAGAAGAGTTATAGTTCATAACTACGTTATAACCATTCTCTGCAAAACGAATTGCTAAATTTGCGCCAATTCCTTTAGAAGCTCCGGTTATTAAAACAGTTTTACTCATAAATAAACCCCTTTTTATTACGTTGATAGTATTATATCATAAAGAATGTTTTTTGAAAAGAGGGAAGTTTAACTACTACAAATTGGATTTACATAACATTTTTTACAATACATATTGTGGTTTACATAACAAGTAGACATAATATATAATTTTTTGAAAAATTGGTTGACATAAAATTGTTTTTGTAGTATAAATATATTTACACGAAAAGTTTCTATTAAATAGGAGGGTTTTATGGCCGAAAATAAAGTTGGTTTTATTGGAGCCGGCAATATAGCTGGCGCAATATTTAACGGAATTGTTAGTTCGGGTTACATAAAACCCAGTAATGTTTTTGTTTACGACCCAATAAAAGAAAAGACAGATGCTTTTATCGCTAAAGGTGCTGTATATGCAGAATCTGCTCCTAAGCTTACAGAATTGTGTGATTTTGTTTTTTTAACCGTTAAACCTCAAATTTATGAAGAAGTTTTAAATTCGATTAAATTTGTTGCTGATAATACTTGTTTCATAGATGTTGCAGCCGGGATAACTATTTCTTATGTGAAAAGTATTCTTGGTACTAATACTGCAGTTGTTAGGGTTATGCCTAATACGCCGCTTATGTATGGTGCGGGTTCTTCTGCGATTGTTAAAGATAAGTCTGTGTCAGATGCTCAATTTAATTTTGTTAAAGGTTGTTTTGATAGTAGCGGAGTTACCTGTGTTGTAGACGAAAAGTATATTGATGCCGTAACTGCAGTTAGCGGTAGTGCGCCTGCATATATTATGTTAATGATGAACTCGTTTATTGACTTCGCTACAAAGCAAGGAATGAATGCTGAAGATGCTAAAAAAATTATTGTTGGCGCTTTTAGTGGAACCGCAAATATGGTTAATTCCGATAAGAGAGATATTGAGGAACTAATTAGAATGGTAACCTCTCCTAAAGGAACAACCGAAGCAGGTCTTTCTTCGCTTAATAACGATAATTTTAAACAAGTTATAGATAATTGCCTTTCTGCAACCTTAAAAAGAGCCAAGGAATTATCCA
>JAZODO010000196.1:0-7709 GCA_045597065.1 Acutalibacteraceae bacterium
TTAGGTTACGTATGGAGCGTTCTTAATCCGCTTCTAATAATGATTGTTATGTCGATAGTGTTTTCTACAATGTTTAATAGAAACATTGACAACTTCCCCGTTTACCTATTTTGCGGACAACTTCTTTTTAACTTTTTTAACCAAACCACCCACCAAGCAATCTTTTCTGTTGCAAGTAACGGAGCTTTGCTTAAAAAGACGTATATGCCCAAATATATTTTCACCTTTGCAAAGGTAACGAGCGGACTAGTTGACCTATGTTTCTCACTTGGCGCACTTGTTATTGTAATGTTAGTAACCAAAGCAAGATTTTCGCTTTATACTTTGCTATTCCCTCTTCCTATTATTCAGCTTTATGTTTTCTCTTTGGGACTTGCCCTTTTCCTTGCACAAGCTAACGTATTTTTCAGAGATATTCAGTACATCTACAACGCGGTTACAACAGCTTGGCTATACGTAAGTTGTATCTTCTACCCGATAGATATGTTACCACAATGGTTACAATGGTTTATTGTTCACCTAAACCCCATTTATTTTTACATTGCGCAGTTTAGAGCTATTGTTTACCAGGGCGTATTGCCGGAACTTTGGTATGTTGGCGCAGGCTCGGTAGCCGCAATAGTTGCACTTTTAATTGGTGTGTTTAGCTTTATTAAATCGAAAGACAAATTTATTCTATACATTTAGGAGACTTATTATGGCAGACAAAAAAGTAATGATTGATGTTGACAACATTACTATACGCTTTAATCTTGCCAGCCAAAAGGTTGACAACCTAAAAGAGTATTTTATTAAGTTTATTAAAAAAGAGCTTATGTTCCGCGAATTTTTAGCCGTTAAAGATTTAAGTTTTAAGGTTTGCAAGGGCGAAGCCTGGGCAATTCTAGGAACTAACGGTTCGGGTAAATCTACTACCCTTAAAGCTATTAGCGGAATTTTAAAGCCTTATAAAGGAAAAATCTCGGTTAACGGTTCGGTTGCTCCTCTTATTGAACTTGGCGCCGGTTTCGACCCCGAACTTTCGGCCAGAGAAAACATTTTCCTTAATGGTTGCGTTTTAGGCCATTCTGAAAAGTTTATGAGAGAGCATTTAGACGAAATCGTTGAGTTCGCAGAAATCGGCGACTTTTTAGATACTCCCCTTAAAAACTATTCTTCGGGTATGAGAGCGCGACTTGGTTTTGCGGTTGCAACAATGGTTAAACCCGAAATTTTAATAGTAGACGAAGTTTTAGCGGTTGGCGATATTAAGTTCCGTCAAAAGTGCGAAGTAAGAATGAAGGAAATGCTTTCGGGCGGTACAACCCTTTTATTCGTTTCACATTCTATTGACCAGGTTAAACGCCTTTGCGACCATGCAGTTTGGCTAGATAAAGGCGTCGAACGTATGCAAGGCGACGTAAAAACAGTTTGCGATGCATACCTTGCAGAAATGAAGAAATAACAATAACGGCAAACAAAAAGACTGAAACGCAAAAGCGTTTCAGTCTTTTATTATTATTCTTTAAAAATTTTAAGTTTAGAGGCTTTTTCCATACACTTTGAAATTAGCCACCCCGCTACCCAAACAACGCCACAAACGAAAATTATGCAACCAATACATAATATAAGTTTATTAGTGTGCATATAATCTGCTCCAAAAAGATTTTTAAACAGCATATTGATTTGGTAATGAGTTAAAACTATTAGGGTGCTTGCTATACCAAAAAACTTTGTCCAATTTCCGCGGAAAATTACAGAAGAGAATGATAATCCGCCAATACCAATAATAAGTAAACCAAAAATTACAAACACTAAAACGAATTCATATCTGCTAAGAGCTAGTTTATTCATACTATAGAACAGATATATGAACCCTAAAATTTCTAAAACAGAAAATAGTATGCGTCCTTTTATGGTTACTTCTTTTTTAGAAAGAACTCTACATATTTCACTAAGCACACAACCTGCCATACAGCCTGCAAGGCCACGAAGCAGACCCGAGCTTATAAGAGAGATATCCAGCCACTTCATTCCAATTGCCATATTGCCGTAAAAATGGCTTAGAGTTCCGTAAATTAGTAATGAAGCTGTTGGACAAACGGTTAAAACAAAGTTGCTTCCAAACTTTTTACAAAACGGATATAGTATTGCTAGCGCTAAAAACATTGCACCAAGATACCAAGAAATACCTACGACATAAATACCTTGAAAACCCGCCTCGCAAAGAGGAAAAACATCAAACATAAGTAGCGGTAACTGTTTAATAGCATCTACAAGGGAGCGTTTATATATGTAGCAAACGATGCCAAACGATATAGCCACCGCAGGTAAAAGGTACGGAAATAACGTTTTAAACTTGCTTGTTACAAATTTAACGGTAGAAAAACCTAAAGCGTCTTCGGGGTATTTATTACGATATATATTTTGCATCATAAAAAAGCCGCTTATAAAAAAGAAACCTTCAACGGCTATTCTTCCGCCGGGGAAAACACCTGTATTAATATGAAATTCGGCTATAATTAAGGCAAATAAAAATTTAACTATATCGATATAGCCGTTTCTAACCTTTTTAACTGTGCTCAAATTATAAACTCCTTATCTCGAAATACTTTTACATCCGCCACCTGCTAAAATGCAACTGCCAGACATGGTTTCTCCTCTATCGGACATTAAAAAGCAAATAATATCGGCGATTTCTTCGGGACGAATAAGTCTTCGTATAGAATTATCGTTCCAGGGCTTTCCTTTACGAACACCATCGGTATAATCGGCAAGGCCGCGCATCATATCGGTATTTGTAGTTCCCGGTTCAACACAATTAAGCACAACACCACGTTCGCAAAGATGTTTTCCGTAGGCATGAACTATTCCCGAGATGGCATTTTTAGTAACTTGATATACCGAAAGCAGGTCGCGATGAGCGCTTATAGAAGAAACAATACAAATATTGCCTTTTATCTTGTTTTCATAAAGATAGTCGGCAAAGTTTCGCATAAGGAAGAAAACGCCTTTAAGGTTAATGTTCATAACCTTATCCCAATCGTCTTCAGAAATGTTAAAGCCTTTCCAATTTCCTCCATCAAAGTTTACTCCGCTTGATATAACAATACCATCAACTAATTTACCTACGGCTTTGTTACAATCATTTATAAAAGCATTATGGGAGGACACGTTTGATATATCGAAAGGAACACAATAAATTTTTTGTTTTCTACTATGTTTAAGATGTTTAGCGGCATCTTTAAGATTTGCTTCGTTTCTAGATGCGAGAACAATATTTTTAGCCCCAGCGTCTAGTAATTTTTGGGCGGTGGCAAGACCGATACCGGTCGCGCCACCTACTACAATTATATTTTCGGGACGAAGATTAATCTCCATAACAAAGACCTTTCTTATTTGCAAAATACCTCAAAGAAAACGGCGTTCTTAGGTTTATCACTAAGGAAATAGTTGAGTTTTTCTTCATATTCCTTTTCGTCTCTTGCCGAAATATATTCAAATCCGGCAGATTCTACCCAGCCCTTAGCTTCGGTAGTATGAGCCGCTTTAATAGCCTTTAGTCCATGGCCTCCAAGCAGACCTGAACCGCCGTTATTAACAAGCAGAATACGAATATTTTTATTTAATGCCTTATTCCAAATACCATTCATGTCATAGAAGAACGACAGGTCGCCTACAAGGAGGAAACAAAGACGGTCTTGAGATGCTACTGCACATTGGCCCATGAAGGTTGATGTGCAACCGTCGATACCGTTTGTACCCATGTTGCAGAAAACGTCTACCGAAGGTTTAATGTTATATCTTCTGCAGAAGAAGAATGTTTGTCCTACGGCAAGATGAAGAATAGAATTATCGGGTACAGCAGGTAGGAATTTGCTTTGAATATAAAGCGAATTAAAGGTAGTATCAACCGGAGTATTATATCTGTTGTTAAAGGATTTCCAACGATTTAGGTAGTCGCGGTTATTAGAACATTTACCTGCATGGTCGGCAAACCATTCGAAGAAATAATCTTGGGACATTTCGAGAACCGAAGAAAGGCGGAAGAAGAAGTCTTTAACCTTTCCGTCGGGAGTAACGCTCCAATGACGAATGCTACCGGGGCCGCCACGAACCTTAAAGGTTAAGGGGTCATTCATAAGGGATTTGCCGCCAACGGTTATAAGAATATCGGGGGCAAGATTTTCGTTAAATTCTGCGCCCGAAATTGCTGTTAGCATATTAAACGGCTTTAGCGAATATTCAGAATCGAGATTAGCAATATGGTCGGTAACGATAGCGCAATTAAATTTAGAAGCAAATCGTTCAATATTTTCTAGTTGCTTTTTAGAAGGCTTTGCGTTTTGACCATATACAATTAAGATTTTTTTAGAATGTTTTAAAGCATCTACCCATTTCATCATTTGTTCTTCGCCGTCACAAGGACCAACGCGAAGAATATGAGGATTGATTTTAGGTAGTAGCGCCCAACAACTCTTAGGTGCCGAAGCACCAACGGCTATATTATCTATTGTAACGTTAATATGAACCGGACCAAAACCGTTATGGGTAGATTCTAAGATACAATCTTGAATATCTCTTCTGGTTTGATAGTCGGCATGATAGCCTGTACCTTCGGGAAGGCTTATTGACTTTTTAACTACACCATCATAAATATGCTTTTGAGGAATAGTTTGGTCTTCACCTTGACCATGATATACATCACGACGGTCAGCGGTAATCATAATAAGGGGTACGCCGGTAAAATATGCTTCGGTAACCGCGGGTAAATAGTTGCTTGCCGCAGTTCCGCTTGTACAAACACAGGCTACCGGTTCTTGTAATTGAGCGGCAATTCCAAGACCATAATAAGCAGCACTGCGTTCGTCGGTTACACGGTGAATTTTAAAGGTTCCTTCGTTGTGTTCAAACATACGAACAAGCGGAACATCACGTCCGCCGGGAGAAAGAACTACATGTTTTATTCCATAATCACGAAGAAGCGTTGCAAGAACCCTAATTTTAACAAAGTCGGGGTCTTTATTCATTGTATCTAAAATGTTTTGAGGCGCGGGAACGGGAGGCTTTTTAAAAACTTCAAACTTCCTTTTAGTTTTAGGCTTTTTAAGCGCATCTTTAAAGCGTTTTTCGCTAACACTCTTTTCTTTTGCTAAAACTTTATTAAACTTTTTATAATCGGTAGGTTCGAAGAAAGAATCATTTGTATAAATGTCTTCAATATTATGAACCAATCTGTGATTAAGGTCGAAAAGGTCAAAAAGATGGGTAAAGCGAGTAAGACCACGAGCACTGTTAGAAATAGTTAGCATTTCTTTATTATATATCATTGCAAAGCAAGCGCCGTGATGCGAGTCGGTTATCATATATTTGCAATTTTTAACATAATAAACGAACTCTTCGATAGAAAGATTATCTTTAAGTTCTCCGGTATGCCAAGTTGCTTTTCTATCTTCGGGAACACGCATATCGAGAGCAGAAATAACTCTAAGACCAAGTTTTTGCGCTGCATAATCTATGGCCTTTTGCTTTTCTTCGTTAATATCGAGAATATAGGTAAAAATATAATTATCGTCTTTTTCGAGTTGGCCGCAAGAGTCTGCCAAGTTGTCGTAATGTTTTCGGTCACAAACGAAAACAGGGTCAAGGTCGCGTTCAACATTTATTTTAAACGCTTCTTTACTTGCTTTAATTCCCGAAACTTCACGCACCGAAATATAATCGAACTTGTCTAAAAGATAATGAATATATTCCTTTTGCTCGGGAGTACCCTCAAACTGAGAATTACCAAAAGAAGTGGCATAAGCCATTCTCTTTTTGGAATCATCTACAAAGTCTAGAAAAAAGGTATAACCAAGAAGGTCGATACCGAGTTTGTTCCAAAGTTGGTCGGAACCGAGCAAAAAGCTATCACAAAGATTATTAAACTCGTGATTTCTATCGATATCTATTTTTTCGGAAATAGGAAAATGTTTACTCATAAAATCGATAGATTTTTTTACCTGAGGCTCCCAAGGAGTACGATTCACCTTTGAAAGTTGTAGCATTATAGAACTATAGCCTAAATCTTCTAACATTTTACCAAGGCCGTAATAAGTAAGAGCACTACCATAGTTTGATGAAAACCACCAACCTACAATACCTACATCATATTTTTTATCGCTCATAAAATATTCTCCCTCGTTTATTTTATATTGAGTTTTGTTGGGACTTTGCTAAAAAAAATTTTTAACCGGTCGCGCAAGGCGTTTAAAACGCGCTTTACACTTTCTCACGCTCTTCTTTAAACCGTATTTACAAATAATTTCAGCAAGTTTTTTATAATGTTCGTTTGTTTTGTCGGATTTGTTTTCGCGAATGGTATAACAAACAAACTCGAAAATCCAACCTAAAAACTCTGCGGGGTACTCTTTTGTCCATCCCTGCTTTTGCCAATATTCGCATATTTTTTCTACAACAACTAAATCATCGGTAATTTTTTTGTCATAATCGGTAGCAGCTTTAAACATTGCCGAATCTTCTCTAAACCAACGATAGTTATGAAGCATATCGGGAATAAAAGCAAAATAATTTGCGTGAGGATAATACGAAAGAATAAACATTGTATCTTCGCCAAGGTCAAGGTCTTCGGCAAAACGAATGTTGTTTTCGTCTATAATTCTTTTTCTAAAAGCTTGATGCCATAAAAATGGTCTGGTTGAAGGCTCGTCAAAAAGTGCTTTGGGAGTAAATTCCCAATAACGCTTTGTTGCTGAACGAAGAACCGTATAATACCAAGAAATTGGGCGCGGATAGGTTGGAAACACGTTTGAAGAGAAAATAACAATATCTGTTGGGGCTTCGAGATTTTCTTGCCAAACACGTTCGCATGCGTTTTCTTCAAAGCTATCGTCGGCATCGAGGAACATTATAAATTCTCCGTTTGCCGCATCTAGTCCCGCATTTCTTGCAGAAGAAACTCCACCATTTTCTTTATCGATAATAACAAATCTATCATCTTCTTCGGCAAAAAGGCGAAGGATTTCTAAAGAGTTATCGGTTGAACCATCATTTACACAAATAAATTCAACATCTCTAAGGGTTTGTTTACGACAACTGCCAAGGCTTAAATAAAGGTATTTTTCAACATTATATACAGGTATAATAACAGAAATCTTTACAGGTTTACTCATTTTTTCAACCTCCAACGGATTTCACTTACCGCAAACTTAACGGTATACCTAAATCCATGGTCTCTTAAGCAGAAAAGATCCGCGATCATTTTGTCAATAAGCGGAGGAACTTCTTTTCCTCTTATAGTGTGTGGGTCTCTGCGCATAATTTCCGCATCTGCTCTATCTTCGGTTATATCTCCGTTTTTAAGTTTAACAAAATTTTCGTGATATCTTTCGGGTTTTTCAATGATTTGGTGGAGCCTTTTCCACTTGTACCATTCGAAATATTCTTTACGAACAGAACCTTCTGCTAAATGTCTTGCAAAGTCTTCACTTATACGCTTAACAAACTGGGCTTGTAAAGGTTCGGAAAGACGTTCATAGTTCCAACAGTAACTATCAAACTTAATGCGAACCATAACCGGTTCAATAATAGATTTGGTAATAGGACGTTCGGCTAAGAAGCGTTCAATTTCATCATATTCGTCACAAACGCAATAAATCTTACCGGGATTATTAACCGAAGACGCTTCATTATCTTGGCGATAATGTAGGAAACAATCTTCCATTATTCTT
>JAZODO010000197.1:0-7677 GCA_045597065.1 Acutalibacteraceae bacterium
ACATATTTTTTAAAGTTTTTTCATACCATTAAACAGTATTAGGAGTTGATGGTATGAGAGCAGAAGCCGAAAACAGAGCAGTAATTTTAGCCGAATATATACTTGAAACCGGGGCTACCGTTCGCGCGGCAGCAAAGGTATTTAAAATAAGTAAATCCACCGTACATAAAGACGTTACAGAGCGTTTAAAATATAATAACCCGCCCCTTTATAGGCAGGTTAAAAAGATACTCGAAAAAAACAAAAGCGAGCGCCATATTCGCGGCGGACTCGCTACCAGAGAAAAGTATAGGAATATAAAGTTTGGTGGGTAACCGTTTATATTCGGTTTTAGGGAAAAGAGATACGGGGAGGCTTTGCCGCAGAAACTAGTGGCAAAACTCCGTTTTGTAGAGGCTTCGCAGTAAAAAAAGCGCCGTTACAATGTTAAAGTTATATATAAAATAAAAGGCTACGCAGGGTTTGCCTAATAGCCGTTTTGTTTTTTGTTGTTTTAAAGTTCGCTCGGCGCGTCGAGGACGTCGCGCCCTACGATTGCCTATAAATTTTCCCTGCGGCAAAGCTGCCCCTACAAAGTCCCTGCGCAAAGCGCCCCTAAAAAAAAGAGCCTTTCGGCTCTTTTTTTAGTACATTCCTTTTTCGGTCATTTCGGCAATAGCCTTTACAACCCCTTCTTTATCTTCGCGGTAGGTAACGCCGTACCAACGGTCGTTGGAGGATAAAACCTTAACCTTTTTCTCGCCTTTTTTAATAAGGGAGTCGATTTCCTTTGGAATAAAGAATTCTTCCTTAGGTTCGTTTATATTCTCTTTAAGGAAAAGTTTAAAATCTTCCTCTAAATAATCGAAAATATCGGGAGTAAGACCCCACATATTCATAGAAACGAGGGCATCGGGCGAAAATTCTTCTAAAACGTTACCGTTATCGTCGAAGGATTTACAATCTTTAATTTTAGAAACTTCGGTAACGCCCTTTAAATAACCGTTTTCTTGTAAGCAAATTCCGCGAGAAACGGTTCCGTTTTCGGTTAGAGTATTTTTAAGTTTAAAGCCAACCATAGAAAACTCGTCTTCGTTTTGTTCCTTTAGGTGGTTATATAAAGAAACAAAGGCCGATTTACCATAATAGTCGTCGGCATTGATAACGGCAAAGGGTTCGTTTACAATACCCTTACAAGATAAAACAGCCTGGCCTGTACCCCAAGGCTTTTGGCGAGTTTCGGGGCAAATAAAACCTTCGGGTAGGTTTTGTTTTTCTTGGAAAGCGTAGAAAACGTTAGCCTTTTTTTCAATTCTTTTTCCAACAAGGGCCTTAAAATCTTCTTCGATTTCGTGTTTAATAACGAAAACGATTTTATCAAAGCCGGCAGCGAGCGCGTCGTGAACCGAATAGTCTACGATAGCTTCGCCGTTTTTACCAACCGGTTCGGCCTGTTTAAGGCCGCCGAAACGGCTACCCATTCCTGCCGCCATAATAACTAAAGTTGCGTGGAAACTCATACAAAAATCTCCTTTAAAAAATTGAATATAAAAAAGTTTTATGCATATTTATATTAGTGTATAAAAAGGGTTTTGTCAAGGAGGGCGAAGACCTTAAAATTTATTTGCTTGACAATATAGGGGTAAATACATATAATAGAAACACTGCAATAGCGAAGTTTGTCCCTAAAATAATATTTTTGAATGGAGAAAAACCAAAATGGCTAAAAGCATACAGCTTACCAAAGAGGGCCTTAAAAAGCTTCAAGGCGAGCTTGAAAACCTCAAAACAGTTGGCAGAACCGACATTGCCGAAAAAATCCGAGCAGCTCGCGGTTATGGCGACCTTTCTGAAAACAGCGAATACGACGAAGCAAAAAACGAACAGGCAAAAATCGAAGCCAGAATTATCGAACTTGAAAAAATGCTTGAAAACGTTGTTCTTATAGAAGAAGATGTAGACACCGACGCCGTTACCCTTGGTGTTACCGTTTCGGTACTTGATATAGAGTTCGAAGAAGAACTTACCTATAAGGTAGTAGGTTCGGCCGAAGCCGACCCTATGAACGGTCTTCTTTCTGACGATTCCCCCGTAGGAATGGCTCTTTTAGGCGCAAAGGTTGGCGACGAAGTTGTTGCCGAAGTTCCCGCAGGCGAACTTAAATTTAAGGTTCTTTCAATTTCTAAGTAATTCGTCGCGGACAGGGTTTCCCTGTCCGTTTGTTTTAAGGAGATTTAAAATGGAAAAGAAAAGCGAAACTCTTTCTCAAAGAGAAAATGCGCAACGAGAACTTATAAACCTTAAAAAAATGAAACAGGGCGAAATTAGCACCGAAACTTTAAAAAAGGAAGAAAAAATAGAGCCCAAAACCTTTTTAGAAAAGGCGGCCCATTTCTTTTATTACCAAAAGTATAAAATTTTGGCCGGTATTGTTGCGGTTATAGCCCTTTTTGTAATTTTTTATAATATGGTAATAGTCCCCGACTACGACGGAAAGGTTACTATTTATTGTTACGAATACGTATCGCCCGAAGACATTACCGCTATTGAGGGTTGGATTAAAGAATACTACCCCGACACAAACGGTAACGGAAAGGTAGACGTTTTGGCAACCGATTGTTCGTTTAGCCTAGATACCGACCAAAAATCTTACGTTGATAATATGATGTTAAAGGTTCAGTCGCTTCTTGCAAGCGAAAAAGACGCTATGCTTTTTATTTTAGACGCTCAAAGTTTAGAATATTTAAACAGCATTTCTAAAGAATTTTTACTTTTCGAACCTGCCGACGTTGTAGCATTACCGGAGTCGTTTTATGACGCTCTCCCCGAAGACAGAACTACTCTAAACGAAACAAAAACCCGCTATATTTGCCTAAGAAGAATTAACGGAACCGCGTTAGACGGAAAAAAGGCTCAAAACTTTTATAATAGCGCCAAAGAGGTTATAGAAAAACTTAAATAAATTAAAAAACCAGAAGAATAATTCTTCTGGTTTTTTTAATTATAAAAACAATCTTTTTCCCAATTTATTTCGTTCGTATCAATATATTTCCAAATTTCGGTATAATCTTTTGGGCCGCGAACAATATGGTCGTGAAATGAGGTTTGAAAAAGTTGGCCCGAAGAAAAACCCGCCTTTTTACAGTTAATAGTTGTTATTGATTTAAAAGCACAAACTACTTGAGAAATTGTAGGGAGGGGGCTTGCTCCCTCCGTTTGTTCATAAAGAGAAAATAAAATATGTATATGATTTGGCATAATAACATATTTATCTACTTCTAAATTTGGGAAACGCTTTTCCAAAGCTAAAATTTGTTCGTTTGCAATTTTTCCGTATTTTGTAAAATGACTTTCGGCGAGACCAAGGCCTCGCCCTACATTTATTTTTGAAAGAAGATTTTTATGGTTTTTAACACAAATTGTTACAAAATATGCGCTTGGCGTTGAATAGTCGAATCCTTTAAGTCTGGGATTTTTCCTTTTAGGTAGCGTCTTTTCCATAAATTATTTTTTATTAAAACTTTTAATATCTTTAATGTCGCCCTTAAAAACGCACTTAAATTCGGGAACGGTTAAATAGTCGGACGGGCGAATAAGACCGCTTTCTTTAGGGAGTTTTACAGCGTTCGCGCGGTTTAAAATTTCGGCCACAAATTGGGAACAAAAATATTTATTTTTTCTATAAAGAGGTTTACCGAAACGGCAAGACATAAGCCCCAGCGCGTTAAACTTATAAAGGCGGCTATTATTAGCGAACGAAAGACATTCGTTATAAGCCTTTTCATAAACCGAGTCTTCTACCTCTAGGGTAAAAAGGGCGCAGGGGGTTTTACCGTAGCGCGCAAAAAAACCGCGCCCTAAATATTCTCGGCAAGGGCCTGCGGGGAAGATAGTTTTTCCGTTTTTTCGGGTAGAACTAAAAAATTCCGAAAGCGAGGGGTCAAAGGCTAAAGAGGCGTGGGTATAAGGGTCTTTTGTAATTTTGTGTACAACCTTTGAAACGCACGATTGGGTTCTTGTTAAAAGAAGATATATTGTTTTCAAAGCCTTTACTCCTTTTAGAAAAACTGTTTTAAGTATTATATCATAGAAACAAATTTTATACAAGGCTTTGCAAGAACGGTTTTTTATGATAAAATAATAAACGAGGTGTAATAAATGAAACATATTTTAAAAAAGGCTTTAATATTTGTTTTAGTTTTTAGTATAGGCGCTCTTTCGGGTTGCGGCGGGTCTAAAACCCCCGAAACGGCCGTTGGCGAAAAGGTAAATATTTCGGTTTCGCGCGAAGGCGAAACCGAACTTTTAGAGGCCGAGGTAATAGCGGGTAACGTAGTAGATTATACTATGGCCGTTTGTTTAGATTATTTTTCGCCTTTTTTTGTTGAAACGGTAGATATTTATTCCTACGAAAACTGGCCGGGCGAAGAGAATGTTTATTTCGGCGTTTCGGCCTTTGAAGGCGATAAATCTACCTTTAAAGAGGGAATGAAAACCCAGTATGCAAACAGTTTTGAAAGCGTTTCGTTTGAAAAAACAAAAATAGCCGGCTATAAAGCAACCGCCGCCTATTTAAACGGCGATAAAGAACACCCCGGTTATAATACAACCGTATTTTTAGTAGAGGGCGAAACTACCTCTTTGATTATAGACGTTAGGTATGCCGCCGAAATGGCCGAAGGCCTTTACCAAATTATTATGTCTTGCCTCAACACACTAGTAATAAAATAAAAATTAAAACCGCGTTGTAAAACGCCCTACGGGGTGTGAGCGAAACAACGCGGTTTATTTATATGGTTTTGGGTTATCAGTAATACCGGCTAAAAAGTCAATGCTCGTACCGTAAAAATCGGCAAGTTTAATAAAAACTTCAATAGGAACGCCAAGTTTTCCAATTTCGTAGTCGGAATAGGTTGTTTGATGGATTTTTAAATATGCTGCCATTTGAGCTTGGGTTAAATCTCTATCTTCACGCATATCGCGAAGCCGCTTAAACATCATAATCACCTCATAGAAAGATTATGCCTTAAGGGAAATTACCTTATTGACTTTTAAGGGAAATTCCCTTAAAATAATTGCAAAAGAGGTGGGAAAAATAAAAACTTGTTGTTTTTTAGGGCATAGAAACTGTACGGAAGAAATATTTAAAACGCTTTTATATAAAATAGAAGAACTAATAATAAAAGAGAATGTAAAGTGTTTTTATGTTGGCACGCAGGGCGCTTTTGACAGTTTAGTTTTCGATGCGCTTTGTTTGCTAGAGGCAAAATATGATATAAAAACAGTTGTTGTTTTAGCATATCTTAATAATGAAATAGCAAAAAAATATTTAAATAGCGCTAAAACTATTTTTCCCGAAGAGCTAACCAAAATTCCTTTGCGTTTTGCAATTAGAAGAAGAAATTCATATATGATAGAAAAATCGGATTATATAATTTCATATATAAACACCCCTATATCGAATGTGTTTAGTTCGGTGGAAGAAGCCGTAAAAAAGAAAAAACACATAATAAATATAGGGGCATACAATTTAAATAATATTGTTTTATAAACATAAAAAGCGGAAATGTGATAAAACACATTTCCGCTAATTTTATAAGATTTAAAAGAAATTATATTCTTGCAACTCCGCTTTGTATGGCGGCTTCGGCTACGGCTTTGGCTACCGCCTCGCCAACCCTAGGGTCAAAGGCTTCGGGCAGTATATATTCGGCCGAAAGTTCGGCTTCGCTTACTAAATTTGCAATAGCAAATGAAGCGGCCATTTTCATTTGGTCGTTAATATCGGAAGCTCTACACTGAAGCGCACCTTTAAATATACCGGGGAAGGCCAAAACGTTGTTAATTTGGTTGGGGTAATCTGACCTTCCTGTTCCAACAACTGCCGCGCCCCCCTCTTTTGCCTTTTCGGGCATAATTTCGGGGGTTGGGTTAGCCATTGGGAAAACTATTGCGCCCGAGTTCATTGTTTTTATCATTTCGGGGGTAACAATATCGGGGGCAGAAACCCCAATAAATACATCGGCTCCCTTTAAAGCGGCGGCAAGGTCGCCTTCTAAACATTCGTTATTAGTAATTTCGGCCAGTTCTTTGTGGGCGGGGCTTAAATCGGGCATAGTTTTAGAAATTATACCAAAACGGTCTACCATAATAAGATTTTTAACCCCGAGATTTAAAAGATGAAGCCCAATAGCCGTTCCCGCGCTTCCCGCCCCGTTTATAACAACCTTTATTTTTTCAATATCTTTTTTAACAACCTTTAAGGCGTTTAAAAGGGCGGCGGCAACAACTATTGCTGTTCCGTGTTGGTCATCGTGGAAAATGGGAATGTCGCAAATTTCTTTAAGTTTACGCTCTATTTCGAAACAACGAGGGGCCGAAATATCTTCTAAATTTATTCCACCAAAACTTCCCGATAAAAGATAAATTGTTCTAACGATTTCGTCTACATCGTTACTTTTAATACAAAGGGGAAAGGCGTCTACCCCTGCAAATTCTTTAAAAAGGGCGCATTTACCCTCCATAACCGGCATACCTGCTTCGGGCCCAATATTACCAAGCCCCAAAACGGCCGAGCCGTCGGTAATAACGGCTACAAGATTATGGCGGCGGGTTAAAGAGTAAGAAAGACTAGGGTCTTTTTGAATTGCTAAACAAGGTTCGGCAACACCGGGAGTATAGGCAAGAGAGAGTTCTTCGCGGTTTTTAACCGAAGCGCGAGATATAACCTCTATTTTACCCTGCCACTTTTTATGTTTTTCTAGGGAACGCTTTCTGATGTCCATTATTGCCTCCGAGGAAATTAGTACATCCAACTTGTTGGAATAAAAAAGGTATAAGGCGCGGTAACTATCGCAAAAATTAGGGCGAGTTTTAGCCTTATATTAGGTTCATCTTTTTTAAAGGTTATAAAATAGTTAAAAACAAAAATAAAAGCGGCCGAAATCAAAAGGGCGGGAATAGTTAAATAAAGTTCGTCGCCGCTATAAGAAAGTTCTAAAATTAAAGCGAGATATAAAAGGGCTGAACCCAAAATATCGGAAACAAGGCCAAAAATAAAAATTTTAAGAATATGTTTTTTATAAAAAACCTTTTTTTCGGTTAGTTTTAGGGCGAACATACTAATTATTAGTACAAGGCTGTCTATTAAAAAGTTACCGGGTAAAACTATTAGCCACATAGGCGGAAGCATTATAAGCATCCAAAAAGGGAAAATAACGTTATATAGTTTATTTTTAGACATAAAAACACCTCGTTTACTCCGATTGTACCACACATTTGCAAACTTTTCAATGAAATCGCGCGGGGCGCGATGAAATCCTCACTCCGCTCGGATGAAATCTGCTTCGCAGATGAAATTAAATCCGTCTCTTTACCCTACTAAGTCGGATTTCATCACGAAGTGATTTCATCCCACGAAAGCGGGATTTATCCCGTCCGTAAGGACGGCTTTAGTTGAAAAGAACCCACACTTGTCGTAGACAAATGTGGGTTCTTTTCTGCGAAAGAGAAGTATAACGGTGCGTAAACGGGGGTAAAAAAGCGATTAGGTGCGTAACTGTACTGTTCGATAAATTGGAATTTGTTGTGATGTAAATTTTATCTTTTCTTAAAAAACAAAATAAATTGTGCAACCGCACTACCTGAACAAAGTGCCAGGGAAAAGCATGAAAGTCCCAACTCTATACCAGTCGGATT
>JAZODO010000198.1:0-8659 GCA_045597065.1 Acutalibacteraceae bacterium
TTTTTTAGGGGAGTGATTATATGCTCGAAACTAAAAATCTAACTAAAATTTATAAACCTAAAAAGGGCGTTCCCGGAAAACCGACAAACAACCTTTCTATTAAATTCCCCGATACGGGAATGGTTTTCTTGCTCGGTAAATCGGGAAGCGGTAAATCAACCCTTTTAAACCTTTTAGGTGGGCTCGACCGCTATAATAGCGGCGAAATTATTATAAAAGGCGTTTCTTCAAAAAGCTTTAAACAACGCCATTTCGATTCCTACCGTAATACCTACGTCGGATTTATTTTCCAAGAATATAATATTTTAGAAGAATTTTCGGTTGGCGCAAATATTGCCCTCGCTATCGAACTTCAGGGCAGAAAAGCCTCTAATACTGAAATCAACCAAATTCTAAAAGAGGTCGATTTAGAAGGCTTTGGAAACCGTCGCCCAAGCGAACTTTCGGGCGGCCAAAAGCAACGCGTTGCCATAGCGCGCGCCCTTGTTAAAAACCCGAAAATCATTATGGCCGATGAACCTTCGGGTGCGCTCGATTCCGAAACGGGAAAACAGGTTTTTGAAACCCTAAAAAAACTTTCTAAAGAAAAGCTTGTTATCGTTGTTTCTCACGACCGCGACTTTGCCTCTAAATATGCCGACCGAATTGTAGAACTTTCCGACGGTAGCATTATAAGCGACACAACCGCCGCTTTAGGCGAAACGAACGAATCGGGTTTAACCTTTAACAAAAACACCGTAAAAATTACTAAAGATTATCGCCTAACCGAAGCCGACCGAATCGCTATAAACGAATACCTCGAAAGGTTAGAAAACGGTTTAGACCTAACCTTCGAAAACTCTTCGGCTCAAAAGAGCTTTGTTTCAACAAATCAAGAAGAAATTACCTCTCTCGATACCGAACCGTTTAAACTTATTAAGTCTAAACTTTCTTTGCGCCACGCCTTTAAAATTGGCTCGGGCGGATTAAAACATAAAAAGGTGCGTTTAGTATTTACAATAATTCTTTCATGTGTTGCCTTTGTGCTTTTTGGCCTGGCCGATACATTTGGCGCCTATAACCATATAAAAACCTGTACCGAGTCTATAATCGATTCGGGAATAGATTATGCCGCCGTTACTAAAGATGTTTTATTAGAAGAGGATTATTGGGACACAGTAAAACTAACCGATACCGACCTTGAAAAAATAACTGCCGAAACAAACATAAACTTTACCCCCGTTGTAAGCGCAGATTACGATATTAGTTTTTTAAATAACGTCTTCGATTATAAAGAACTTTACGAAAAGAATTTTTATAATATTTACAGCGGAAGCTTTGCGGGCGCGGTAGAAATAACCGAGCAACAACTAAAAAATTTAGGCTTTAAAATTGCCGCAGGAAAACTTCCCGAAAAGGGTAAAAACCAAATTGCCATAAGCGCCTATATTGCCGAAACCTTTAAGGTATACGGCTTTGCGCCAAACGGTAACGCTTCTGTTATTGCTAACGGTAATGCAAAAAAGAAAGAAATTAAATCTTATTCCGACCTAATTGGCCAAAAACTTACCCTGGAATTTGGCGAATATGAAATTGCCGCCGTTATCGATACAAACTTTAACTTCGACCGCTATGAATTTTTAACAAAAATAGATGAAAACTCTTCTACCGAAGATGCTATTCTCGGTTATGCCCTTTATAGCGAACTTTCAAGCGAACAACAATATAGTTACGCCGGCCTTATTATGTTGCCTAAAGGCGGCCTTAACGGTTTTAATGAAACATTAAATAGGTTTAAATCTACAAATCAGCAATACATCTATTTCGAAAACGATGAAAATATGCTGGATACCTATTATTTCGCAACCCTAGACAAAGTAAACCCAAAAGATATAGTTTGGCTAGGTTCCCCTAAAACCGCCCTTGGCGAAAAAGAAATCATCCTCTCGCGAGATATGATTGGGCTTGAAGAAATCTATAACGAAAACGGTTTTATCGAGTTCGATACCTCAAAAGCTAGGTCTATAGCCGAAAAAGAGTTTAAACTTAACCATTATAACTATGTTTCGGGTGAAAACAAAACCGTAGAGGGCTACCATATTGTAGGCATTTATGATAACTATAATGCTAATGTTGCTGTAACCAGTGCCGCAATAGTTTCAACCTCTTTCTTTAATGAGTATTTCCCTAAAGAGGGCGACTATAACTTCCTTTTAGGAGCAATGCCTAAAGATGAGTCGGGGGTTAAAACCCTTGTAAACTATTGCTATAACCAAGGCGATAATACAAGTTACCCCTTAAATAACGCCGTTTGCTTTGAGTTGGATGCTTTAAACAGTAGCCTAAACGTTTTGGCAAAGGTGTTCCTATATATCGGCCTTTTCTTTGCTCTTTTTGCCGCAATACTTCTTTCTAACTTTATTGCAACAAGTATTTCCTATAAAAAGCAAGAAATAGGAATTTTAAGGGCAATAGGCTCTCGTTCTAACGACGTTTTCCGTATCTTCTTTGCAGAAAGTTTTATAATAGCTATGATAAACTTTGTCTTATCGGCTATTGGCGTATTTGTAATAACCGTTTTAATAAATATGGTTATTCGTACCGAACTCGGACTGCTTCTAACCGTATTTAACTTTGGCATAAGACAAATAGTATTAATATTTGCGGTTAGTGTTTTTGCCGCCTTCATTTCAAGTTTCTTACCGGTTAAAAAAATCGCCTCAATGCGCCCCATCGACGCTATTAAAAATAGGTAAAAAACAGCGGAGTGAACTTCACTCCGATGTTTTTTGATTTAAAAGGCAATACTTGTAAATTAATAAGAATAATGTTATAATATGTAAAAAATTTAAGGGGTTTTATTTATGTATAAAAATATTGGCAAAAAAATTAAAGGTTTAGCAAAAGCAACATTTATTGTTGAGGCAATCTCAGCGGTAATTACAGGAATGATTTTAGGAATAGTTTGGTATAGTTGGGGAGAGTATGAAGGCGCTTTCGTTGCTTTGGGTATTATGGTGGGGGGACCAATCATTGCTTGGGTCTCTACTTGGCTTCTTTATGGTTTCGGCGAACTTGTTGATAAAACTTCAAAAATATCTGATAAAATCTGCCCGGAAGAAGATTCCGAAGGGGAAGACTAATCTTTTTGTTTAGATGAAGCACGGATATATCATCAATTAAATTTCTAAAAACAAAAAGCAAGGCAAAGCCTTGCTTAAACACTTCTTCACTATTCACTATTACTTATTACTTCCAAAAATCCTCTACACAAAAAACGCAGAGAATAGTGAAAAGTGAAGAGTTAATAGTGAAAAATTAAAATCCTCATTCTTATGAATGAGGATTTTTGGTTGCGGGAGCCGGATTTGAACCAACAACCTTCGGGTTATGAGCCCGACGAGCTACCGGATTGCTCTATCCCGCGATATATTCTCTTGCGAGTGCTAGGCTATTATACTACAAGACTTTAAAATATGCAACCCTTTTTTTGAAAAAATTTAAAAAACATTTCGCCAATTTTCGCCAATCGTTAAAAACAATTTAATTTTTTAGTATAATAGCCGGTTTATTATATACTTCTTTGCTGGTCTAGGGTTAGGTAATAACTTTCAATAAATTCGTCCATAAATATTTCTACTTCGGGCATATTAAGTGCGCTAATTGCCGCCTTTGTAGAACTTTCGGCGTCTTTAAATTCCATATTGCCCATTTTAATTTCTTCAATACACTTAATTAGTGCCGAAATTTTGTCGGCCGCCTTAACGTATTTAACCGTTTCTTCTTCGGGGCGATAGATTCCCTTAAATTCTTTTTTAAAATCGGTCGGTAACATAGAAACAAGTTGGTCTTCTGCAACGGCTTCTATTTTTTTATAGGCTTCTTTCATTTCTAAGTTATAGTACTTAATAGGGGTAGGCATATCGCCTGTAATGATTTCCGAAGTGTCGTGAAAAATTGCAGCAACCGCAACCTTGTCGGGGTTAGTGTTTTTACCTAGTCTGTTTTTACCTATAAGGGCAAGCGCGTGTGCAATAATAGCAACCTCTAGTGAATGTTCGCTTAAATTTTCGGGGCGAGTATTTCTCATCAAACCCCAACGGTTAATATTTTTCATTCGCGATAATATAGCGTAATAATGGCTTTTCATAAAAACTCTCCGTTAGATTAGAATGCTTTGTGTTGATAATTATACCACGAAGTGTTATAATATCAATAAGTTTTTTATAAAATACATAAAAGGAGTGCTAGGGTTGTCTTTTATCGATGCTAAAAAACGCCTTATTAAAAATAATAGCGGCGGTGGCCGTACCGTATTTTTGGTGGCTTTACTTTGTGCCGCTTGTTTTTTTGTGCCTTATATTATATTCGATGGCGGTTATTTCCTCTTTTTTGGAGATTTTAATGTTCAACAAATTCCGTTTTATAAGCTTTGTCACGAAGCTATAAGAAGCGGCGAAATCGGTTGGAGTTTTACAACCGACTTAGGCTCTAACTTTATTGGCTCTTATACCTTTTATACTATTACCAGCCCCTTCTTTTTAGCAACCCTTCCTTTCCCAACCTCTTGGGTTCCTTACTTTATGGGCCCTCTTCTTATTTTAAAGTTTGCGTTTTCGGCTCTTACCGCCTTTCTTTATATAAAACGCTTTACCCGAAAAATTATGTCTGCCCAACTCGGCGCGCTTCTTTACGCCTTTTCGGGCTTTTCGATTTACAATATCTTCTTTAACCATTTCCATGAAGCAATAGTTTTCTTCCCGCTACTCCTTTTAGCCTTCGAACTTTTAGTTACCGAAAACCGTCGCGGCGTTTTTGCAATAATGGTAACCGTTTGCGCCGTTGTAAACTATTTCTTCTTTGTTGGAATGCTTGTTTTCGGCCTTATTTATATGGTTATTCGTATTATAAGCAAGGCGATAAAACCCCGCGTATCGCAATACTTTGCTATTTTCTTCGAACTTATTATTGGTATTTTAATGGCGGCCTTTATTCTGTTGCCCTCATACCTTGCAATTAGCGGAAACGACCGCGTTTCTGAAATAAACCTTGGTTGGAACTCTATTTTCTTTGGAAAAGAAAGCATCTACGGTAACGTTATCGAAATGTTATTCTTCCCGCCCGACCTTCCGGCTCGCCCCGTAATGTTCCCCGAAGCCGATGTGCCTTGGTCTTCGCTTGGCGCCTGGATGCCCGTTTTCAGTATGGTTGGTGTGTTTGTTTATTGCTCCGCCAAAAAGGGAAATTGGCTTAAAAGAATAATTATAACCTCTATCGTTATGTCGCTTGTACCCGTTTTAAATTCAAGCTTTTCTGCCTTTAACGATGCCTACTACGTTCGTTGGTACTTTATGCCAATTCTTATGATGGCTCTAGCTACCGCACAAGCCGCCGAAGATACTACTTTAAGCTTTAAAAAGGGTTACTCACAAGTTTTAGGTATAACCCTATTTATTACCTGTTTAATAGGTTTCTTTCCTCAAACCTATACCGAAGGCGGACAAACCAAGCTTATGTTCGGTCTTTATACCGAACCCGATAATTTAATGTATGTTCTTCGTTTCTGGGTTACCTGTTTAACCGCATTAGTTGGTCTTGCTTTCTTATATGTATTACTAAAAACCCGTAAAAAGAACCTAAATCTCTTCCTTAGAAATTCTATTATTGCCGTATCAATACTTTCAATTTTCTACGCTAACTTCTTTATTGCAAGCGGCAAATCTCATGCCTTTTCTCACGAAACTGTTGTAGACAACCTACTCGAAGGTAACCTTACCCTAGAAGGCGACCCCGATACGTTTAGAATAGATACCTACGATTGTATGGACAACTCGGCAATGTTCTTAGGCTATTCTTCAATAAATGCCTTTAACTCTATTGTACCCTCAAGTATTATGGACTTTTATGAGTTTTTAGAAGAAGAGCGCGATGTTGCAAGCCGCCCCGAAGAAGACCTTTATGCAATCCGCGGACTACTTTCGGTTAAATATATTTTAAATCGTTCCGAGGGAGAAAGCTTTGTAAAAGAAAACGGCAACACCGAAGTATTAGGTTTTGAATACGCATTCGAACGCGATGGCTTTAGGGTTTACGAAAATCTTAATTATATCGGTTACGGTTTTTCCTACGATACCTATGCCGACTATGCTTTTTGTAAAAAGTTAAATGGGGAAGAACGCGCCAAACTAATGGTAAGTTCAATACTTTTAAATGAAGAACAAATTCAAAAATACGGTTATATGTTTACCGAGTTTTCCGAATATAGAGATAGTATAGGCAGAGGCACCAATATTACCTATGCCGATTATAGAAATGACGCCGAAGAGCGCAATCTAACTGCCGCCAAAAGCTTTAAAACGGGTAAAAACAGTTTTGAAGCAGTGGTAGAACGTAAAAAACCAAACCTTGTTTTCTTCTCTGTTCCTTACGATGAAGGTTGGAGCGCAACCGTAAACGGTAAACCCGTAGAAATAGAAAAGGTTAATGTTGGCTTTATGGCCGTACCGGTAGAAGCGGGCGAAAGTACTATTGTATTTACCTATAAAACTCCCGGTCTTAAAACCGGTCTGATTGTGTCTATATCTGCTCTTTTGGTGTTTATACTTTACGTTGCAGTTATGTTTGTTTATCATAAACGCAACAGCGTAAAGGTTTTCTACCCCGAAGGAAAAGAACTTTTAAAGCATTGGGAAGAACTTGAAAATGCTGAACTTTTAAAGCAAGTTCCTGCCGAACTAGAAATCGAGCCCGTAATAGAAACCGAACTCGAAACAGAAATCGAACCCGAACTTGAAACAATAATTGAACCCCAAGAGGAAATAAACGATAATGAAGAGTAATATAGGTTCGAAATTAAGTTTAATATTGTCAATGGTAACCTTTGGAACAATAGGAATTTTTGTTCAGTATATTCCTTTACCGTCGGGTGCTATTGCCTTCGCTCGAGGTTTTATAGGCGCTCTTTGTCTATTTATATTTGCTCTTGTTAGTAAAACCAAAATCTCTTTAAAGAATATTAAAAACAACTTGTTGTTACTAACTCTTTCAGGTGCGGCTATAGGTTTTAACTGGATTTTCCTTTTCGAAGCCTATAAAAAAGCCGGTGTCCCAATAGCAACAGTTTGTTACTATATGGCGCCAGTATTTGTAATTTTAGCGTCTCCAATATTTTTAAAAGAAAAACTAACCGCTAAAAAACTAATTTGCGTTGCTCTAGCCCTTTTGGGAATGGTTTTTGTTTCGGGTGTTTTCGGCTCGTCAAACGGTTTAAATGGTTTGGTTTTAGGCGTTTCTTTTGGTCTTATTGCGGCCGCCCTTTATGCAACAGTAATTTTACTAAATAAAAAACTTGGCGAAGTTTCTTCCCATAATCGTACCTTTTTTCAACTTTCGGTAGCGGCTTTAGTAGTTTTGCCTTATAGCCTTATTGCCGAAGAAATCAGTTTAGAAATCTTAACTCCTATAGGCTTAGTAATGTTACTGCTAATAGGTCTTCTCCATACAGGCGTAGCTTACCTTTTATACTTTGGTTCAATAAAAGGCCTTTCGGCCCAAACCGTTGCTATTTTCAGTTTTATCGACCCTATTGTAGCATTGCTGCTTTCCCCAATAATACTTAAACAGTTTATGACTCCGCTTGAAATATTAGGTACAATACTTATTTTATCGGCGGCGTTTATAAGCGAAATACCCCTTAAACGAAAATAAAAAAACATTCAACTCGAATGAGTTGAATGTTTTTTGTTTTTTTAGAAGAACAGCCCTACAACCGAGCCGATTAAAAGACCCGTAGCGAAAACTATAAGGGTAATAATAAGGTTGTCTTTTTTATTGCGGTTAACGCGGTATAAAACTAAAAGACCAACACCGCCATTAGTAAGTAGCCCACAAAGTAACGGGCCAACCCCTAAAGCGCCTTCTATATAAAGTTCGGTTAGCATAACCGATACAGCACAACTTGGAACGAGCCCTAAAATTGCAGCCGCAATATCGCTTAAAACGGGGAAGTTAAGTATATTTTTAAGCGCGCTTTCGGGAATAAGTTCAACCGCAAAATGCAAAATTACCGAAACGGCTAAAACAATTGCTAAAACCTTAAGCGTGTGTAAAGCGGCCGAACGGAAAACTCCGTTGTCGCAAGAACAATGTTCTTGTTCGCAAAAATCGTGAATATGTTGTTCTTTATCGGTATGGCGACGGTGTCTTATAAAATCTACCGCAAAACCAACAATAATGCCCGAAAAAAGTTTTAAAACTAAAATAAGAACAACCGTAAAAATGCTAATTCCGCCGGTTAAAACGTTTGGTATCATAAGGGGAAGCATTTCGTCGCTGGTGGCTAAAATTACGGCAATTAGTGTACCTGCCGTAACCGTTCCTGCGGCATACATTCCGGCAATAGCGCCCGAAAAACCACACTGCGGAATAAGGCCGAGAGCCGAACCGAGTATAGGACCAAATCGTTTAGAACGGTTTATGGTATTTGTAAGTTTGGTGCTACCCGCATGTTCTAACCATTCCATAAACAGGTAGGCTAAAAACAAAATAGGCGCCATAAGAGCAGTTTCCAAAAGCGGATGCTCAAGTACGTGCAAAAATTCTTTAATAGTCATTTAAATTCTCCAAAATAAAAGTCCAAACTATTTTATCATAATTTTTTTAAAATTTCATCAGTTTTTTT
>JAZODO010000199.1:0-9491 GCA_045597065.1 Acutalibacteraceae bacterium
ATATATATTATATATATAATTAAAAAGAATGTTGAAATTATAGATTTAATATGGTATAATATTGAAGAAAATGTGAAGGAGGGTTGACGTATGAATTTTAGGCAAATGAATTATCTTGTAACTTTGGCCGAAACGCTAAATTTTTCTCTTGCAGCAGAAGCCTTAGGCGTTAGTCAACCTGCCCTTAGTAAACAAATTATTTCTATCGAAAAAGAATTTGGAATAACCTTATTTAACCGCTCCTCAGTACCGCTAACCTTAACCCCCGCGGGGGAAGAAATTGTAAAGCAATGTAAAGAAATGCTTTATAGTCAGTCGCAACTTCAAAGTATCGCAGACGAATTTAAAAACGGCAACAAGGGGCGGCTTATTATTGGCATTTCCCCCTTTAGGGCAACCTACTTTTTAAATGATGTAATCTTAAAACTGCGCGAAAAGTTTACCGGGCTCGAAATTGTCCTTAAAGAAACGGGGAGCGCCGAACTACATAAAATGGCGGTCGAAGGAAAGGTAGATCTCGCAATTATAAATAAGCCTTTCGACGAAACGCTACTTAACGTAATTCCGCTTTGTGAAGAAAAACTTGTTTTGGCTATTCCTAAAAACGTTAGCTCAAAACTTTTAAAACGCGGAATAGAAACTCCTACCCTTAAAAATATAGAAGAATTCCCCTTTATAGCCCTTAGCAAAAATCAAGAACTTCGCCAAATGTTAAATAAACTTTGTGCCACAGAAAACGTAAAACTTAACGTTTCGGTAGAAGTAAACGGAATAGCAACCGCTTGGAACCTTGCTCAGGCGGGAATAGGCGCAACCGTTGTCCCTATGAGTTATGCCGAGAACTTGAAAACTAAAAATTTAACTCTTGTTCCGCTAGAAACTCAAAGTTCGGTTAGAAAACCCGCAATAGTAACAAAAAAAGGCGCTTTTCTAACTACCTTTACTACCGAAGCAATAAAATTACTCAAAACATCTAATCCAGAGGTATTTTAAGTTATGGAATTTCAACTTTTCGTAAAAAGAATGGCCGACCTTATAGTAGCGCTTATATTGTTAGTTTTGTTAATAGTTTTTCCGTTGCTTATAGTAATTCCAATAATTATCCGACTCGAATCTAAAGGCCCCGCAGTTTTTGCGCAAGAAAGAGCGGGTAAAAACGGTCAAATTTTTAAGATTTATAAATTTCGTACTATGTTAATCCCCGAAGAAAGTTTAGACCAAAACGGCGAAATGCTTGAACCCAAGCAAAGAATTACAAAATTCGGTGCTTTTCTTAGAAAAACCAGTTTAGACGAAATAATGCAACTTTTTAATATTTTAAACGGAACTATGAGTATTGTTGGTCCGCGCCCAACCTTACCGTACCAGGTAGAAAGATACGATGAACGCCAACGTGGTCGTTTAAATATGCGCCCCGGAATAACAGGCTTGGCGCAGGTTAACGGCAGAAACAACCTTACCTGGAGTGAAAAAATAGAATTTGATATTCAGTACATAGAAAATTATAGCTTATGGTTAGATATAAAAATACTTTTTAAAACCGTAGGCGTAGTTTTAGGTCGAAAGGGAATAGCCTTTAGTAAAAACGATGCTATAACCGAAAAAGACAAAAAAGAACTAGTAGAAGTTTCTATAAAATAATTTATAGTAAAGGGAGTATAAACCGTGAAAAAGGCCCTTGTTCTTTGTGGCGGAATACCGCAAATTGCCTTAATTAAAGAACTTAAAAAGCGCAATTTTACCGTGCTTTTAGCCGATATGAATGAAAACGTTGCGGCAAAGCCCTTTGCCGACGAATTTTATAAGGTTTCGGTTTTAGACGTAGAGGCTATTAAAAATTTAGCAAAAGAACAAAAGGTAGACTATGTTTTAACCGTTTGTGCCGACCAAGTATTAGAGGTTACGGCCGAAGTATCTGAAGCGTTAGGTCTTCCTTGTTATATAGATTTAAAAACGGCTCAAAATGTTTCCAACAAGGCATATATGAAAACCATTTTTAAGCAAAATGGTGTTCCAACCGCAAACTTTAAAATTCAAGAAAAACTTTGCGTAGAAGAACTCGCCGGTTTAAATTACCCGTTAATTGTAAAACCGGTAGATGCATACAGCTCTCGCGGCGTTACAAAGGTTTTAAAACCAGAAGACCTCGAAGCGGCCTTTAATAAGGCTATTGGTATAAGCCGCGCTAAGGCTGCCATTATAGAAGATTTCGTAAGCGGAAACGAAATTAGTGTAGACGTTTATGTCGAAGAGGGAAAGGCTAATGTACTTTGCCTTACCGACCTTTATAAAATCGGTGAAGACGGGAAATTTATTATAAACCGTAGTAAAATTCCCGCAACCGCTTCAAATATTGTGGCAGAAAAAATTGCCGATGCGGCTCAAAAAATTGCAAATGCCTTTGGTCTTAAAAATACCCCAATGCTTATGCAGGTTTTAGTAAACGGTCAAGATATCTCGGTTGTTGAGTTTTGTGCCAGAACGGGCGGCGGAGTTAAGTTTTTAATGATTAAAAAATTTGCCGGGTTCGATGTAGTTAAGGCGGTTGTAGACCTAACCCTTGGCGAAAAACCCCATTTAAAACCCTTT
Organism: Acutalibacteraceae bacterium; assembly: GCA_045597065.1. Taxonomy (GTDB): domain Bacteria; phylum Bacillota; class Clostridia; order Oscillospirales; family Acutalibacteraceae; genus SFWF01. The sequence goes on from JAZODO010000199.1 coordinate 2,590, forward strand.
ACTCCCCCAAAAACAATAACAGTAAACGAATTTGTTTATTGTGCGCCGGGCGAACTCGCTACCCTTGACGGCTTTGAAGAACTCCTTAAAAACGGTATAATAAACGATTATAAGCAGTTTAAACTTTCGGGTTCTAAGTTTGGCGAAATAAATGGAAGTGGCGACCGTGTAGCCTACTTCAGTATCGAAGCCGAAACCGAAGAAGACCTTATTTTAAGGCATAAAAAAGCAAACAAAACTATAAGTGCGAAAAATGTGCAAGGTCAAGACATTATAAGACACGACCTTTTAGAAAAATTTAGCGGAAGGTAATTAAATTTGAACATTTTATTTATTTCAATCAGTCCGCTTTCTACCTTGAGTGGGCACGGCATTTCTCCCGACCTCATACGCGAACTTAAAAACAAAGGCCACAATGTTTATGTGGTTTGCTCAAACGAAAGAAGAGAGAAAAAACCTACAACATGTACTATCGAAGAAGGTTCAAAGGTTTTAAGGGTAAAAATTTTAAACAACAAAAATACTAATATTGTTGAAAAAGGCCTTTCAAACCTTTTATTGCCTTATCAGTATACTGCGGCAATTAAAAAGTTTTTTAAAGGCGTTAAGTTCGACCTGGTTCTTTACCCAACTCCGCCCGTAACCCAAGCGGCAACAGTTGCCTATATCAAAAAACGCGATAACGCTAAAACCTATCTTTTACTTAAAGATATTTTCCCTCAAAACGCCGTTGATATCGGTATGATGACTAAAACTGGGCCTAAATCTATAATTTATAAAACCTTCCGTAAAAAGGAAGAAAAGCTTTACAAATTGTCCGATTATATCGGTTGTATGAGTGGGGCTAACGTAGATTATATTTTAAAACATAACCCATATTTAAACCCCGAAAAGGTTCATATAAACCCAAACACTATAGAGGTTGAACCTTACGAAAAAGATATAGAAAAGCGTAACGCTATTCGCGAAAAATGGGGTATTCCGGAAGGTAAAACAGTATTTGTTTATGGCGGTAACCTTGGCCGACCCCAAGATATTCCCTTTGTTATAAAATGCTTAAAAGCAAACGCTAACCGCGAAGACTGCTTCTTTGTAATTTGCGGAAAGGGAACCGAATATAAGAAACTAGCCGCCTATTATGAGGCCGAAAAACCTAAAAATCTTCTACTTTTAAACGGGCTTGTTAAGGCCGAGTATGAAGATTTTGTTAAGGCTTTCGACGTTGGCCTAATCTTTTTAGACCACCGTTTTACAATTCCTAATTTTCCCTCGCGCCTACTTTCATATATGCAAGCAAAAATGCCTGTTATCGCCTGTACCGACCCTAATACCGACATCGGTAAGGTGGCCGAAGAAGGCGGTTTTGGCGTATGGTGCGAGTCGAATAACCCCGAAAACTTTACAAAAGCGGTGGACAAGTTGCTTTGCGCAAACCTTACCGAAATGGGCGAAGCGGGTTATAACTATTTATTAGAAAATTATACTTCTGGTAAAAGCGCTAATATTATTCTTTCAAAATTTTAAACTAAAAGGAGACTCGGCATGAAGGTTTTAATGATAAACTCGGTTTGCGGCATTCGCAGTACGGGCAGAATTTGTACCGACCTTGCCGAGATTCTTGAAAAAGAGGGGCACGAATGTAAAATTGCTTACGGTAGAGAAGTAGTGCCCGAAAAATATAAAAAGTACGCCGTAAGAATCGGTAGTGATTTAAACGTTAAAATAGACGGACTTAAAACCCGCCTTTTAGATAATGCAGGTTTTAATTCTAAATCGGCTACAAAAAAACTGATTAACCGGATTAAAGAATATAATCCCGACCTTATTCAGTTACACAACCTTCACGGCTATTATATAAACATAGAAATTCTTTTTAACTTTTTAAAAGAATGGGGTAAACCCGTTGTCTGGACTTTACACGACTGTTGGGCTTTTACCGGCCATTGTTCTCACTATACATTAGACGGCTGTTATAAGTGGAAAACCCTTTGCGAAAATTGTAAAAGGAAAAATGTTTATCCTCAAAGCGTTTTATTAAACCGCGCAAAGCGTAACTTTTTAAAGAAAAAAGAACTTTTTACTTCGCTTAATAACTTAACCTTAATAACCCCGTCTAGTTGGCTTGCCGAAGAAGCAAGAAAATCTTTTTTAGGCAAATATAACGTTTACCCAATACCAAACGGGGTAGATTTAGAAGTTTTCAAACCTACAAGCGGCGATTTTCGTAAGAAATATGGGCTCGAAAACAAAAAAATCGTTTTAGGCGTTGCTTCGGCTTGGAGTAACAGTAAAGGTCTTAAAATATTCTCTAACCTTGCTAAAACCTTACCTTCGGAATATAAGGTAGTTTTAGTTGGTATAACCGAGTCGCAAAAGCAAGATTTACCGCCCGAAGTTTTAGCTGTTTCGCGTACAAATAATGCTACCGAACTTGCCGAAATATATACAACGGCCGATATTTTCCTAAACCCAAGTTCCCAAGAAACAATGGGTCTTGTAACGGTAGAAGCTATGGCTTGCGGTACCCCTGTTGTAACCTCTAACCGTACCGCTGTACCCGAAGTTGTAACCCCCGATAGCGGAATAGTTCTTTCTGACCTTGAGCTCAATACTATCGTTGAGGGTATTAAAACGGTGTTATCGAAAGATTATCCTCAAACCCGTAATACCGCCCAAAACTATGAAAAATCTGCGCAATACAACAAGTATCTCGCGCTTTATAACGAATATTTTAAAACTGTTTGATATGGAGTTCTTATAAATTGAAATCAACAAAGCTTTTTACAAATAATGTAATTCTCGTCTGTGCCGTGTGTGTTGTTATTTCCTTCATGGGACAGGTGATGCAAATAGGTATGCTGGCGAACATCGCCTACGCTTTTTCTCTGGTGCTTATATTCGCCTGTTACTTTTTAAGCGGATATTACTCTAAACTGATGTTTTTTCTTATGTTTATGATTATAGTTTCGGTGACGCTGCAAGGCCTTACATTCGTGCCCGACTATTTCTCCCATGCGCTTATAACTATTTGCACCTATATCTGCATGGAAGTTGGCGCAGATGTAAAAATAGACGTAAAAACCTATAAGCGTATATCCATAATGTTTTTACTGATGTCGCTGGTTTTGTTGGTCTTTTATTATGCTGGACCGCTGAGAAACTCACGATTTGAAAACACCACTGCCATCGCACTCAATCTTTCAAATCCTAATGCCGCCGGTCTTTGGCTTGTTTGTATTTTCATTTTGCTGTTTTACTTTAGCCTTTTATATCAAAAAACTTTACGATATATCTTTTTATTCACGGCTATTGGTATTCTTCCCATAATTCTGGCTACTGAATCCAGAAACTCCTTTTTTGCTTGCATCTTTCTTGTTGCAGGTACTATAATTACAAGGTTATTCAAAATCAAAAAGCTTCCAAACTGGGTTCTTTTAGTTATTACTTGTTTGCCGATTATAGTCCTTTTCTTTTATATGTATGTTATTGTTAAAAACATAGATTTTTGGGAGAGTCTTTTCTCCTTGAACATTGCAGATAAAGGTCTTAGTTCTCGACAAGGTGTTTGGCAATCTGCCCTTAACAATTTCTGGGATTGCTTCCTTATCGGCGACTATCCCTATTACTATGATGGTCAACCCCATAACTCGCTTCTAACAATATTCTGCCGTTTCGGTGTCTTTTCAACGGCCGCAGTATGCGTCCTTATCTACCGCACCCTTAAAAAACTTCAGGACAACTCTTCTATTTTTGCCGTATTAAGCTTAAGCACTGTTCTGTTCACCGGATGTTTCGAAGCATCGGTTTTTGTAGGCATCGCAGGACTTTATATTATGCTACTGCTAATTCCGGCCTGTTCGTCGGTAGAAAAGATTTAGGAGCAAAATCATGTCTAAACTAAAAATCAGTCAAATAAAGGCCGGTGCACTTATATCCTATTTAACAATGGCCTTCAATATAGTTGCCGGTCTTGTATATACCCCCTGGATGGTTTCCAGAATTGGACAGGCAGACTATGGTCTTTATACCCTTGCAAATTCTCTTATTGCCATATTTATGCTGGACTTTGGTCTTAGCTCGGCCGTTTCCCGCTTTGTTGCCAAATACCGTGCCGAGGGTCGGCAGCAAGATATAAACAATATAGTAGGTATTATATATAAGTTATACATTGTAATAGATGTCATACTTCTTATAGTGCTTTCTGCCATATTCATATTCGTGGGAAGCATTTACAAAGAACTCACCCCTGCCGAACTTCAAACATTTAAAATTCTATATGTTATAGTTGCTGCATACCAACTTATTTCCTTCCCATTTATGCCGGTGAACGGAATTCTTAACGCCTATGAAAAGTTTTCTCAGCTTAAGCTTTGCAACCTTTTGTATCACGTTCTTTCGGTAGCGTTGGTAATAGGGGTTCTCTTCTTTTCTTCTAGCGTTATCGTTGTAATCGGCGTAACCGTATTTTCACATCTTGCGGTAATTTTTGCTAAATTTATTATTGTTAACTATTCGGTACCTATAAAGGTAAACTGGAGGGCTTCGGGAAAAGATATCTATAAAAATCTTTTCAGTTTCACCGCCTGGACCACGGTTATAAGCGTTATGCAACGCTTTACTCACAGTTTGGCGCCCTCTGTTCTGGGTATCACTTCGGGCGCGCTTGAAATAGGTCTTTATGCTCCTGCTGTAACCCTGGAAGGGTACTATTTCTCTCTGGGCGCAGCTATAAACGGTATGTTCTTGCCCCGAGTTTCCAAGCATATCGCCAACAAAGAGGAACACAAAATTCTTGACCTTATGATAAAGGTAGGCAGATACCAATCGGTTGTGCTGGGCCTTGTGTTTATCGGCTTTGTATGTATAGGCAAAGAATTTATGGTATGCTGGATGGGGCCCGATTTCGAGAAGACCTATTATCTCGCTATGATAATACTTTTGCCTACTCTTATTTCTGCCACACAACAGATCGCAAAGACCACTGTTATTGCAAAAAAACTTATAAAATATCAGGCAATCTGTATGATATTTACCGGTGTTCTGGGACTTCTTGTTTCGTATTTACTGTCTATTTATATCGGTGCGCTGGGTGTTTGTATTGGCACGGCTCTTACCTCAATAATCAACATTATTGTTATGAACGTAGTGTACAAGAAGAAAGCCGGAATAAACGTTTTCGAGTTTTATAAAAAATGCTATTTAAGGCTAATTCCTTGCTACGGTATTTCTCTGGTTGCCGGGTTGGCTGTTGCTAAGGCAATTCCCCTTGGCGGATGGATTGGTCTTGGAGTTAAGGCAATACTTATTTCGGTAATCTTTTTCTCCTGTGCGCTTGTGTTTTGTATTTCAAAAGAAGAAAAGAAAAGCCTTCTTAAAACAATTAAAAACCTTGTAAAATAAACGGAGTTGTTTATGGAAAAGAAAAAATTTTTGGTCGATGTTCCGGTCAGGGTAAATATATGGATTCGCCCTGAATGTCAGAGAAAACAGTTCGAGGTTCTAAAACAAGCAAGACCATCTAAATTGTTTCTCATATCCGACGGCGGAAGAAACGATAAAGAATGGGAAGCTATCAAACAAAACCGCGCAATATTTGAAAATGAGATTGACTGGGAATGTACTGTCTATAAAATTTTTGAAGATAAAAACAACGGCCTTTATACCATGGGTCGCAAGGGCGCTGCTCTAATATGGTCAAAGGTTGACCGCTGTATCTTTTTAGAAGATGACCAAATTCCTTCGATTTCATATTTTAAATACTGCGCCGAGCTTTTGGAGAAATATAAAGATGACACCAGAATTGTCAGCATCTGCGCTATGAACTATGCAGGGGTATGGGAGCCAACAGAATCCGACTATTTCTTTGCTGAACGCGGCCCCATATGGGGGCAGGCGACCTGGAAACGCAGTTATATGCAGAGAGATATGGAACTGAACTATGCTAAAAACCCCTATGTTCTTAGTCTTCTCCGCAAAAATCTCAAAAAAGATAATAATCTTCTAACCGATATTAACAGCTATGCAGAAAACCCTAATCATAAGGGTCATATTCCGGGAGGCGAGTTCTTAAACCGACTGCTTGTAAACAGTCAGCATCAGCTTTATATTATTCCGAAATATAATATGATGTGCAATATCGGCTGTACCGAAAACGGTGCCCACGCTTCAGAGTATAGACTTTTACCCCGAGCTATAAAAGGCATATTTAATATGAAAACCTATGAATATGATTTTCCATTAAAACATGCCGAGTACGTAATAGCCGACGGTGATTATAAAAAACTTGAGGAAAAAGTCTTATGTAGAAACAGGCCGATAGGTTTATTTCTCAGAAAAGCTGAGATAGCTTTTTTGAGGATAAAATACAAAGGCATTTCCGGAATAGCAAAAAAAATTAAAAACAAAAAACACAAATGTGAAACCTAACTTCGTGAGGATTAAAATGAAAGCACTAGTACTAGCTGGCGGTTTTCCGCAAATTGCTCTTATTAATGAACTTAAAAACAGAAATATCGAAACCTTACTTGCTGATTACTATTCTGAACCTGTTGCAAAAAAATATGCAGATAAATTTTTTCAAATTTCTACGTTAGACGTGGATGCAATAAAAGATTTAGCAATAAAAGAAAATGTTGATTTTCTTATAACTGCTTGTACTGACCAGGCTCTTTTGACTGTTGCCAAGGTTTCCGAAGAACTCGGTCTGCCTTGTTATATTGACTATCAAACAGCTTTAAACGTTACAAATAAGCAGTATATGAAAAAGAAGTTTGATGAATTCGGTGTTCCCACCGCAAAACATATTATTTTAGGTAAATTCGATTCTTCCGCCCTTTCGGGAATGGAATACCCGCTTATTGTAAAGCCTGTAGATTGCAACAGTTCTAAAGGTGTTAAGAAGG
>JAZODO010000200.1:0-4460 GCA_045597065.1 Acutalibacteraceae bacterium
CCGATTATCGCTTTATGCGGCACAAAAGTCAGTTGAAATCACGGTAGAAAACTCTACCGCTACAATACTTGGCAACCAAGCAATCATTTCCGAAATGATTTATAATTTAACCGATAACGCTATAAAATATAATAAAGAAGGCGGCAAGGTTAAAATTTCGGTTTTAGAAGGCAAAGATAACATTTCGCTTTGTGTTTCTGATACGGGTATCGGAATACCGCCCGAACACATAGACCGTATTTTCGAACGTTTTTACAGGGTTGATAAGAGTCATTCTAAAGCGGTAGGCGGAACGGGACTTGGGCTTTCTATTGTAAAGCACGGAGCAGAATTCCACTCGGCTACCCTTAAGGTTTCGAGCACCGAAGGCGTTGGAACCGAAATTAGCGTTATATTCCCTAAATAATTATTAAAAATTAACGCGGAGATGCGATAGTATCTCCGCGTTAATTTTACAAAGTTTTAACATAACCCCACTTTTAAAAATTTTTTATTTTGGTAAAATATTTATGTAAAATGAAAAAAATAGATTAAATCTTTTATTAAGAGGTGTTTTATGGAAAAACTTTTAGCCGATGCGGGTAAAATATTCTCCGCTATGGACATATTAGGTCTTATTTGCGGTCTTGCCCTTTTCCTTTTCGGTATGCAACTTATGGGCAATGCTCTAGAAAAAAAAGCCGGCGGTAGCCTTAAAAATGTTCTCGAAAAAATGACAGATAATACATTTAAGGGCTTTTTGCTTGGAATGATTGTAACATGTGTTATTCAGTCTTCTTCAGCAACTACCGTTATGGTTGTAGGCTTTGTAAACTCTGGTATTATGAAACTGCGCCAAGCAATTTCAATTATTATGGGCGCGAACATTGGTACTACTATTACCGCTTGGATTTTAAGCCTTGCAGGTATTGAGGGCGGAACTTGGTACACAAACATATTTAAACCTTCTACCTTTGTTCCGATTTTAGCGCTTATAGGCGTTATACTGTTTGTATTTTTAAAAGACCATAAGAAAAAAGATATTGGTATGATACTTTTAGGGTTTGCAACCCTTATGACAGGTATGGATATGATGTCGAGCGCGGTTTCTGCTCTAAAATCTGTCCCTGAATTCGCAAATATGTTAACCCTATTTAACAACCCCTTCTTCGGAGTTCTTGCCGGCGCGGTGCTTACTGCAATTATTCAGTCTTCTTCGGCTTCGGTCGGTATTTTACAGGCGCTTGCTTCTACCGGTGCCGTAACATTCGGTTCGGCTATTCCGATTATTATGGGCCAAAATATTGGAACCTGCGCTACCGCTATGATTTCTTGCGTTGGCGCTAACAAAAACGCAAAGCGCACCGCATTTGTTCACCTTTATTTTAACGTTATAGGTACTATTATTTTACTTTCGGCCTTTACAATAATTAAATACGCTTTTGGGCTTGGTTGGCTTGATACTACCGGTATAAATGAATTTTGGATTGCGGTTGTTCATACTGCATTTAACGTTTTGGCCACTATTCTTTGGCTTCCCTTTACACGAGTACTTGAAAAACTTGCTTGTATTACGGTTAGAGATACAAAAGAGGCTGAACACTACGAAATGTTGGACGAGCGTTTGCTTACCACCCCCGCTGTTGCGGTTGAGCGTTGCAACCAAGTAGCCATTAAAATGGCATCTATTTCGGTTGATACAATTCGCGATTCTGTTGCATTACTTGATGAATTAAAGACCGAAACCTATGAATCGGTTATAAGCGGCGAGAGCAAGGTGGACAAGTACGAAGACCGTCTTGGTTCTTATCTTGTTAAACTTTCTGCTCTTGAACTTTCTGATGCCGATAATCACGAATGTACAAAACTTCTTCATATTATAAGCGACTTTGAAAGAATTTCTGACCATTCGGTAAATATTTTACAGTCGGCCGAAGAAATCAGCGCCAAAAAACTGGAATTTTCGGGCGAAGCTAAACGCGAACTTTCGGTTATGATAAACGCAGTTTTAGAAATTGTAGACTTAGCTTATGACTCTTTTGTAAACAAAAATCTTGATAGCGCCGTTCAGGTTGAGCCTCTAGAACAGGTTGTAGATAGCCTTAAAGACAGCATTAAAAGCAACCACGTATTACGCCTTCAAAAGGGCGAATGTACCATTGAACTCGGATTTGTTCTTACCGACCTTCTTACAAACCTTGAAAGAGTGTCTGACCATTGTTCTAATATTGCGGGATGTATGCTTGAAATGGCCCACAACGATATGTCTATTCATAAATATTTAAAGAGCGTTAAAAAGGGCGACACGCAAGAATATAATCACTATTTTAACTACTTTAGTATGAAGTATGATATTGAAAAATAAGCAATAAAAAAGAACCGCTTTTGCGGTTCTTTTTTTATTTTTAGAGTTCTTTTCTCCAAACCATTTTATTAACTATTCCAACGTAGGACTGAATAAGTTTAGCAACGGTTGTTGAAACGTTTTCGCCAACATAGTCGGGAACGGGGGTTCCAAAATCGCCGTTTTGGTTCATTAGAACGGCCGTTTCAACCGCACCTACAAGGCCTTTTTCGTCGATACCCGCAATTATAAAGCAAGCCTTATCAAGCGCTTCGGGGCGTTCGGTAGAGGTTCTGATACAAATGGCTGGGAACGGATTTCCGATAGAGGTAAAGTAGGAACTTTCTTCGGGAAGCGTTCCGCTATCGGAAATAACGGCGAAAGCATTCATTTGTAGGCAGTTATAATCGTGGAAACCGAGGGGTTCGTGTTGAATAACAAGGGGGTTTAGCTTAAAGCCACTTTGTTCGAGCTTCTTTTTGCTACGAGGGTGGCAAGAATAAAGAATAGGCATTTTATATTTTTCGGCAATAGCGTTAATAGCATTAAATAGAGATAAGAAGTTCTTTTCGGTATCGATATTTTCTTCTCTATGGGCCGAAAGGAGAATATATTTACCCTTTTCAAGGCCTAATTTTTCGTGAATATTAGAGGCCTTAATTTTATCGAGATTAGCCGATAATACTTCGGCCATAGGAGAACCGGTTACGTAAACACGTTCTTTAGGTAGGCCGCATTCATGTAGATATTTACGAGCGTGTTCACTGTACGCTAAATTTACGTCGGAAATAATGTCTACAATTCGGCGGTTGGTTTCTTCGGGTAAACATTCGTCTTTACAACGGTTTCCTGCTTCCATATGGAAAATAGGAATATGTAAACGCTTTGCAGCTATTGCTGCAAGGCAGGAGTTAGTATCGCCCAAAACTAAAAGCGCATCGGGCTTTAACTCTACCATTAACTTATAAGATTTAGCAATAATATTACCTATAGTTTCGCCAAGGTCGGCGCCAACCGCATTTAGATATTGGTCGGGAGCGCGAAGGCCTAAATCATCGAAAAAGATTTGGTTTAGGGTGTAGTCATAGTTTTGGCCGGTATGAACAAGAATTTGGTCGAAGTAGGTATCGTTCTTCTTTATAACGGCGGCAAGGCGAATGATTTCGGGGCGGGTTCCCACAATTGTCATAAGTTTAATTTTACTCATATTACACCTCTAAAAAGAAAGTATCGGGTTTTTTAGGACTAAACTGTTCGTTTGCCCACATTAGGGTAACGAGGTCGGTATCATTAGAGAGATTTATAATGTTATGGGTATAGCCGGGAAGCATATGAACGGCTTCAATTTTTTCGCCGCTAACATAAAAGTTTAGAACTTCGTCGGTTCCGATTTTACGTTGCTGTATAAGGCCTTTACCCGAAACTACTATAAAGAATTCCCACTTTGTGTTATGCCAATGTTGGCCTTTAGTAATTCCCGGTTTAGAGATATTTACCGAAAACTGACCGCATTTTTCGGTTTTTAAAAGTTCGGTAAAAGAACCTCTTGGATCAACATTCATTTTAAGGGGGAAAGCAACCTTTTCTTTAGGTAAATACGAAAGATAGGTTGAATAAAGCTTTTTAGCGAAAGAATTTTCGGGAATTTCGGGCATCAGAAGGGTTTCGGGTTGTTCTTTAAACCTATAAAGAAGCTCTACTATTTCGCCTAAGGTTACCTTATGGGTAACGGGGGCGGCGCAGTATTTACCAACGCTGCAAAGCACGGTATTTATTCCTTCGAAACCACAATGATGCTCGGCTCCTTCGAGAGCGTCGAGCATTTCGGTTACTAAATCATCAATGTAAAGCAGTTCAAGCTCTACACTAGGGTCGTTTACGGTTATAGGAAGGTCGTTTGCGATGTTGTTACAAAAGGTAGCAACGGCGCTATTATAATTTGGGCGGCACCATTTACCGAAAAGATTAGGGAAACGGTAAACTAAAACCTTTGCGGATGTTTCTTCGCTATATTTGAAGAAAAGCTCCTCCCCTGCCCTTTTGCTTTTACCGTATTCTCCGTTTGCATAGCGACCCTCTAGGGTAGCCTGAATAGAGGAAGAAAGCATTACGGGACAGGTGTTGTTATACTTCTTTA
>JAZODO010000201.1:0-2430 GCA_045597065.1 Acutalibacteraceae bacterium
GTATATTTAAAATATCATTTCTAATAATTTTATCAAATTTTATGGCTATTGTCAATGAATAACTACTCTTTAAAACATACTTTACAAGCAGAATATCCACTTTCGAATGCTTCGCTTTCAGACTGAAAAATTATTCTCTTATCTTCTGTAAGATTTTTAGCATATCTACAATCAGATTTATGGTATTTTTTCGTATTTTTATTTGCGTATATAGTGTCTGTTTTGTTTTGCAAACTTGATGAGGTAGTGTTAGAAGAAATTGAATTGTTTTGCTCGGTTTCAATATTTTTATAACCGTTCACGGTTTCAGCCATAATATCGTTTGGTAAAACTACTACCGGCTCCGAATACTCTTTTTGAGCAACAACATCGCAACCGACCGCAAAAAGTAGTATTGTCGATAAAAATAACGTTAAAATTCGTTTCATAACATCACCATTAGACATTATATTCTAATAACCGAGAAAAATCAACTCTTGCATTATTATATAAAAGATAATAAAATTATTTTAAAGGTGGTGATATCTTGAATAAAAGTAAGCTTCAATCACTAAAAGAACAAGCTAACAAACTTCCGCTTTATCCGGGCGTTTATATTATGAAAAATGCTGCGGGCGAAGTTATTTATGTTGGTAAGGCAAAAGCCCTTAAAAATAGAGTAACACAGTATTTCGGAAGCAACCAAAACCATACCGCTAAGGTTATTAAAATGGTAAGCAAAGTAAGCAGTTTTGAAACCATTATATGCGACACCGAATACGAAGCATTAATGTTGGAAAACTCGCTTATAAAGCAATATCAACCAAAATATAACATTTTACTTAAAGACGATAAAGGATATCACTATATTAAAATTTCTAACGAAACTTGGCCTAAAATTGATTCGGTTAAAAACCATTTAAAAGATGGTAGTGAATATATCGGGCCCTTTTATTCGGGCTATGTTGTAAATCAAACTGTTGATGAAACAAACAAAATATTTAAACTACCTACATGTAACCGAAATTTTGATAAACCCTCAAAGCCTTGCCTTAACTACCATATTGGAATTTGTTTAGCGCCCTGTATGGGTAAAATTAAAAACAACGAATACCTTGATGTTATAAAAGATGCAAGGCAGTATATTCTAAACGGTTCAACCGATGAATCAGATATAGAAAAACTTAAAATAAGAATGAGTCAGGCTTCTGAAAATTTAGAGTTTGAATTAGCCGCAAGACTTAGAGATAGAATTTCTGCTTTAGAAAAAAGCAAAGAAAAACAAAAGGTTATTCTTGCTTCTAATAAGCGACAAGATGTATTTTCTATTGCTATGGTAGGCGAAACTGCCGCAATAAGCCTTTTGGTTTTTACTAAAGGTCATCTTTCGGACAAAAAGGTATTTTTTGTTGATGGTGCAAAATCTAAATCAGAATATTATGAAGAATTTTTGCAACGTTATTACCAAGAAAACGATATTCCACCTATTATTCTTTTAGATACTGGTTTTACCGACAAAGAACTTATCGAAAATTGGCTTTCCTTAAAAATAAACAAGAAGGTTAAGATTTTAGTTCCGCAAAAGGGAACACAAAAACAACTTATCGATATGTGTCTTGCTAATGCCGCCCAAGCGCTTTCTAACAGAATTGAACGTAGCGGAAAGGAAACGGAATCATTAAGTGAACTTGCTGCGCTTTTAGGGTTAAGTACTGCTCCGAGAAGGATTGAATCTTACGACATTTCAAACACCGCAGGTAGCGAAAACGTTGGCTCTATGGTTGTTTTTTTAGATGGTCGACCTGCAAAACACCTTTATCGTAAATTTAAAATTAAAAGTTTTATCGGGCAAGATGATTTCAGGTCGCTCAATGAAGTTTTAAATCGAAGATTTTGCGAATATTTTAAGGGCGAAGACGAAAGCTTTAAAGAACTACCCGACCTTATTTTATTAGATGGTGGCGTCGGACAACTTACTGCAGTAAGGCCTGTTTTAGAAACGTTTAATCTTAATATTCCGCTATATGGTATGGTGAAAGACTCTAAACATAAAACAAGAGCCATTACATCGGGCGGAGAAGATATACAAATAAAGGCCAACCGAAAGGCATTTACGCTCGTTACAATAATACAAAACGAGGTTCATAGGGTAGCTATTTCTTACCACAAACAACGTACAAAAATTTCATCTTTACAACTTGAACTAACCAATATAAACGGAGTAGGGGAGAAAACAGCCATAAAGCTGATTAAAGCCTTTAAAACCATTAAAAACATAAAAAATGCAACGGTTGATGACTTTAAAAGCAAAGGGTTTTCAGAAAAAATTGCCCAAAACGTTATAAATCACTATAAAAAATAGACCGCTATTTGCGGCCTATTTTTTTATTATTTTTTCTTTGTATTCGCTTGTAAATTTACTATGATTGTTTAGTGAAAGCGCATAAAGTT
>JAZODO010000202.1:0-2359 GCA_045597065.1 Acutalibacteraceae bacterium
CCATCTTCTCAAGAAGCCAGGTGTCCTGCAATGTCACAGGTCCGCGATGACCTGCAGTCTGAGTGTTCTGATTGTCCGCAATGGGACGGCCGTTCTCCGAGGTGAGGTGTTTCTTACGGTAAGTATTGCAATTACAATGTAGTTTACATAATGTTTCCACTTGATGTTTGAAAGTGATTTTAACATTATACCTTTTCCCTCCTTTTCTTACCAAGAATTCCCGAAGGACGAACAAGTAGAATTATAATTAAAATAGAAAATTCTATTGCATCGGTATAGGGGGCAATAGCAGGAATAGTTAAGGAAACCGCTTCTACAACGCCCATTAAAACGCCGCCAAGCATAGCGCCGGGAATAGAACCGATACCGCCGATAACGGCAGCGGTAAAGGCCTTAATTCCGGGCATAGCGCCCAAGGTGTTGGTAAGGCTAGGAGATTTAAGGAGCATAAAGAAACCTGCAAAAGCGGCAAGAGCCGAACCTATTGCAAAAGTTATTGTAATTATTCCGTTAACGTTTATGCCCATAAGTTGAGCTGCGCCCTTATCTTCGGAAACGGCTATCATAGCGCGGCCGATTTTTGTATATTTAACAAAAAGGGTTAGGGCTATCATAATAACAACCGAGCAACCAAGGGTTACAAGGGTATATACGGGAATTTTAAGGCCACCTGCAAGGTTTATGTTACCGAGGTCGGCCACGACTACCATTTTAGGCGCAGAGCCAAAAATCATTTGGGCAACCGACTGTAAAAGATAACTTACGCCAATAGCAGTAATAAGCACGGCAAGGGGCGACGCTCCGCGAAGAGGTTTATAGGCAACCTTTTCGATAGTTACGCCAAGCAGAACGCAAAAAACTACGGCAGCCGCAAGGCCCAAAAGAGGGTTGCCTACCGAGGTTAAGGTTAGGAATATCATATATCCGCCAACCATTATTACGTCGCCGTGAGCAAAGTTTAGCATTTTTGCAATACCGTACACCATTGTATAGCCTAAAGCTATCATGGCGTAGGTACTTCCCATACTAAGCCCGTTTAGTAAAGTTTCGATAATGTTCATAAATTATATATCCTAATATAAATTGACAAATTAGCCGGCGCAGAAAAAGACTGCACCAGCTAATTTTTATTATGTATTAACCAAATTTTAAGTTAATTATTTTTTAAGGTCATACTTAACAGCACCTTTTACAACGTAACCGTTGTCTTCCCAAGTGATGTCGGTACCGGTAGCGCCGCTGAAAGAGAAGTCGCCGGTGAATTGGCCTTTTAGAATTTCGCAAAGGTCGGAAGCAGAGATGGTAACGTCGATTTTTTCGCCGGCATCAATAGCAGCCTTCATTGCATTAAAGATAGCATATACGCAGTCGTAAGCAGAAGCGCCGAATTGGTTTAAGGTTTCTGCGTCGAACTTTTGGGTATATTTAGCTACGAAGTCAGCAGCTGCGCCTTCGGTAGCGTTAGAGTCGAAGTGAGAAAGCATAGAAACTTCTTGAGGAATGGTAGAAAGGTCGAGCTGACCTGCAAGACCGTCGAAACCGTCGCAACCGTAGTAAACAGCGTCTGCAGCAATGGTATCTTTAGCCTGAGTCATAAAGATAGAAGCGGGGGTGTAGTAGATAGGCATAAAGATAAATTTGCAGTCTTTAAGGGTAGAGATTTGAGCAGAGAAGTCGGTAGCGTTAGCATCGGTGAAAACAGCTTCTACAGTGTTGATAGAAGAGTCGAGGTTTTCTTTGAACTGCTTAAAGATACCGTTAGAATAAGCGTCGTCAGACTTGTAGAAGATGCCGATGGTTTGATTCTTGTAAGAACCGTTTACAAAGTCGGCAGCAACTTTACCCTGGTTACCGTCTGCAAAGCACATTTGGAAACCGTTGTCGAATTCAGGAACCTTGTCGCCGGAAGCCGAGGGGGTAAGGAAGAATACGTTATCTTCTGCGGAAAGCTTAGTATACTCAAGCGCAGGGCCGGTGGTAACGGTACCAAGAGAAACCTGCATACCGCCTTCGAGCATAGAAGCGTAGTTAGCAGCAACCTTAGTAGCGTCGTGAGTATCGTCGGTAGCAACGAGTTTGAAGTTTACTCCGCCAAGGCCGCCATTAGCGTTGATTTCGTCAACAGCCATTTGAGCAGCGTTTTTAACAGCAATACCGTAAACTGCGGCAGGGCCGGTAAGGGGGCCGGAAACACCGATTACATATTCGGTATTATTTGCGGTATAGTTTGCGCCGCCGCAAGCAGCGAGGGAAAGAAGCATAGCAGCAGCCATTACTACAGCTAATACTTTTTTAAACATAGATTTCATAAAGATTCTCCTCATTAAAATTTATTACTATACATAGGTTTTTCCTATAT
>JAZODO010000203.1:0-1930 GCA_045597065.1 Acutalibacteraceae bacterium
CTTGGCCTCCGACTTCAGACAGTGCCTCGAACATTTTGGAAGCAACGCCGGGGTGTGTTTCCATACCTGCGCCAACAATAGAAATCTTGCTGATAGTGTTGTCGGCAGTAACGCTCTTGAAGGTAAGGACATCGTCCATAGATTTAATTGCTGCTACTGCTTCGTCGGCTTGGTCATCGGTTACGGTAAATGTAATATCTTTTGTACCGTCACGGCCAACAGATTGAAGAATGATATCTATGTTAACCTTTGCTTGAGCAAGTTTGTTGAAAATTTTGAAAGCAACACCGGGGGTGTCATCAAGTCCAACAATTGCAATTCTTGAAACATTATTATCTTTAGCTACGCCGCTAATAAGCATTTTTTCCATTTTAACTTTCTCCTTTACGATTGTACCGGGTTTATTAGCTTCAAGACTAGAACGAACTTCTAACTGAACGCCATATTTTTTCGCCATTTCAACAGAACGGTTATTAAGAACTTGGGCACCTAATGATGCAAGTTCCAGCATTTCGGAATAGGTAATTTCATTCATTTTCTTTGCCTTTGGAACCTTACGAGGGTCGGCAGTATAAACGCCGTCTACGTCGGTATAGATTTGGCAAAGGTCTGCGTGCATAGAAGCCGCAATAGCAACAGCACTGGTGTCAGAACCGCCACGGCCTAGGGTTGTAAGGTCGTCGTATCTATTAATGCCTTGGAAACCTGCAACAACAACGATACGTTTTTTATCTAGTTCATTTCTAATGCGTTCAGGGTCAATGCGTTTAATTCTTGCAAGAGAGTGGGTAGAGTTGGTTTGGAAGCCGGCCTGCCAACCGAGTAGGGAAGTAGCAGGGCAACCTAACTTTTCAATAGCCATTGCAAGAAGAGCAATAGAAATTTGTTCGCCTGCGCAGAGAAGCATATCCATTTCTCTTTTTGAAGCGCCGCTTGGGTTAATTTCTTTAGCTTTAGCAATAAGGTCATCGGTTGTATCGCCTTGAGCAGAAACAACTACAACAACATCGTTGCCTTTTTTGTAGTCTTCAATAATGATGTTTGCAACATTAAAGACTCTTTCAGCGTTAGCTACCGAGCTGCCGCCGAACTTTTTAACTATTAGTGCCATAATTTTCCTCCAATATAGAGCAGTTTAGTCAATTGCGTGAAGTGTTTTAACAACTTCGCAAGAGGATAAACTGTTAATTTGTTCTCTAAGTTTTCTTTCAATGTCGTTTTCGGTAAGAATAGCAATTTCGCTTTCATCCTCACTAACAACATATGTTGCATTATTAAATGTTGCTTCGATTTCCTTGATTGTAGTTCTTATATCGGTTGTTTTAACTAGAATATAAAGCTTTGCAATATCGTCTAGCGAATCTGCAACATAGTTTTCTTCGCCATCTAACCAGTGTAGATACTTTCTTGCGGTAATATGTTTAGCGCAATCGATAACGTCACCAACAACAGCACTTGCGGTTGGAAACTTGCCTGCACCGCGGCCGTAGAACATAACATCGCCAACCTCGTCACCTCTAACCATAATTGCGTTAAATACATCGTTAACGCCTGAAAGCATATGTTCTTTACTAACAAGAGCAGGGTATACATTAGCAGTAATTTTACCGGTATCAAGCTTTCTGGTTCTTCCAATAAGTTTAATAACAGAGTTAAAGCTGTCGGCATATTCTACATCTTTTAGAGAAATATTTGAAATACCTTCGGTTTTAACCTGACTAGGATAAACGTGTTTTCCAAAACCTAAAGAAGCGAGAATACAAATTTTTCTACAAGCGTCGTGCCCTTCAACATCGGCGGTTGGGTCTTTTTCTGCATAGCCGAGTTCTTGAGCAAGTGCAAGAGCGTCGCTAAACGACATATTTTCGCTAATCATTTTTGTTAAAATAAAGTTTGTAGTACCGTTTAAAATACCCGTAACTTCGGTAAT
>JAZODO010000204.1:0-9068 GCA_045597065.1 Acutalibacteraceae bacterium
AACGTCAGCAAGGGTAACAAAGTTTACAGAATCGCCATCATCTTTGATGATGTCGCCGTTTGCAGCGCCATTATTGAATTCGTTAACCATGGGGTTAACAGCGATAGACTTAACGGTAGCACCGCTATAAGTAAGTTCGCCTTGGAAAGCGCCAACCTTGTTGCCAGCGTCGTTAAGACGAATGCTTACTACGTAATCTGCGCCAGCGAGAACCTTGTCTGCGCCTTCAAGAACGAGAGCAACGTCAGATTCTGCGGATACGGTAAGAACGCCGAGGGTAAGCATCATAGCAACTGAGAGAACTAAAGCTATGAGTTTTTTCATGATTTTTTTCCTCCTATGACCTAAATAAGATAATTTTGCGTGAAATGAAATTACACCTTTCACACTTTACTGTATTATAACATTTGCCAAATTGTTTGTCAAGCGAATAGCAAAGTTAAAAGTGTACAAAATAAAGGTTCTTTTTTGTTTAAAATGCCAACTGAATTTGTGTTGCGATAATTACCCTCATTTACATATAAAAAGAAACTTAAAAGCAAGTAAAACCAAAACCGTTCCGCCAAAGAAGGTTGCCTTTTTATGATAATGCGAACCAAAAAGAGAGCCTACCAGTACCCCTAAAGCCGATAGAACGAAAGTTACTACTCCTATATATAATATAGTAAGGATTAGGTTTCCTTTATTTAGCGCTATGGGCGCACCCGCCGCAAAAGCATCTATGGATGTTGCAAGGGCTAACGGGAACATTTTAGCCGAGGCAACCTTTTTCTCACTTTCTTCTTTAGCCAGAGCCTCTTTTATCATTCCAAAACCTATAATCGCAAGAATTATAAACGAAATAAGCGGCCCGTACTTTAAAACATATCGGCTAAATAAAGCCGAAAGATAAAATCCCCCGAGCGGCATTATGGTTTGAAACGCGCCAAACCAAAGTCCCGCTTCTATTAGGTTTTTAAGGCGCGGTTTTTCGAGCGCAAGGCCCTTGCAAACCGAAACCGCAAAAGCATCGGCCGCAAGTCCTACAGACAGCATGATAATATCTGATGTGTTTATGGCACTATCCCCTTTTTTTGCTATTTTTTCTTTATTTTTAAAAAATATATGGTATAATATGTTTTTAGAAAATATACAAAAGGTGATTTAATTTGTTAGGTGTTGCGGTAAATACAGGTGCAATAATTGTTGGCACCATTTTAGGACTTTTATTTAAAAAAGGAATTTCGGCTAAAATTAACTCCGCTATTATGATGGGAGTTGGACTTTGCGTTATATTTATAGGTGTTTCGGGAATGCTTCAAGACATTAACCCAATTATTGCGGTTGTTTCTATTGTTCCGGGAGGACTTGTTGGAACACTTATTGATATTGACAAAGGGCTTAACCGTTTGGGCGACCGCCTTTCGGCCAAGTTTTCTAAAAAGGGCGAAAACAATTTCACAAAAGGCTTTGTTTCGGCTTCGCTGCTGTTTTGCGTTGGCGCTATGGCTATAACAGGTTCTATTTCGGCGGGGCTTACCGGAGATAACAATATTCTTTACACAAAATCAATACTAGACTTTATATCTTCGATAATGTTTGCTTCGGCTTTTGGTGTTGGAGTTATGTTTTCGGCTATTCCTCTTTTTATTTATCAGGGAGCAATTGCGCTTTGTGCCGGTTTTTTAGAACCGGTTTTAAGCAGTGGCGCAATTAGCGCCATTACCTGTGTTGGTTCTATTATAATTATGGGGCTTGGCCTTAATATTGCAGAAGTTTCAAAATTTAAGATTGCAAACTACCTGCCCGCAATTTTACTTGCGCCTTTTATTTATTATTTGTTCGAACTTTTTATGTAATTTAATAGTTGTTTGATTATATTCAAAACGGCCAAAAAATATTTATGGTTTTAAATGGGATATAACCCCTAATATAGGAGTGCTATATATAATATGAAGAACAAAAATCTTTTAGGCACCGCCCAACTGCTTGTTGCCGCCTTTATTTGGGGCAGCACCTTTGTTGCCCAAGCAGAAGGGATGAACTTTGTTGGTCCGCTTACCTATATTACCGTTAGGTTTGCAATAGGAGGAGCGGTTTTAATACCCGTTTTTCTTTTAAAAGACCTTTTTATAAAAAAGCGCACAAATGTAAAACCCAAAACCGATTTAAAAATCCTTTTGGTTGGAGGTTTTATTTGCGGAGTAATTTTAACGATTGCAGCAACCCTTCAACAATACGGCATTATTGACACATCGGTTGGAAACGCAGGTTTTATTACAACCCTTTACGTTGTATTTGTTCCCATTTGCGGAATTTTCTTTAAAAAGTTCCCCTCTTTAAACGTTTGGGTTGCAGTTATTATTGCAACCGTAGGTTTATACCTCCTTTGTATAACCGACCGCTTGGTTTTAGGAATTGGCGACACGCTTGTTCTTCTTTGCGCCGTTTGCTTTACCTTTCACATCTTGGCGCTTGACTATTTTGTCCCGAAGGTTGACCCGATTAAACTTTCTTGCGTTCAATTTTTAACGGTAAGTTTGCTAACCGCTATTCCTGCTATCGTTTTAGAACACAACTCCATAACCGCTATTTTAAACGCTTGGTTCCCTATTTTATGGGCAGGTGTTCTTTCGAGCGGTGTGGCCTACACTCTTCAAACGGTTGCTCAAAAAAATGCCGAACCCACTATTGCGGCAATCACTATGAGTTTAGAATCGGTTTTTGCAATTATTTCGGGCGCGGTTGTACTCGGAGATATTCCAACGCCCAGAAAACTTATTGGTTCGATAATAATGTTCTTGGCTATTATATTAGCCCAACTCCCCGCAAAATGGTTTAGATTTAAAAAAATATAAGCAGTTTATAGGAGTAAAGTTATGAAAACAAAATTATCATCGCGTTTTTTATTTGCTGTTATTGTTTTTAGCCTAATTGGGCAGGTTGCTTGGGTAGTAGAAAATATGTATTTTAACGTATTTATATACAAAATGTTTAATGCTTCGCCCTCAGACATTTCGGCAATGGTTGCCGCTTCGGCGATTGGCGCAACCCTTACAACCGTTTTTATGGGCGCGCTTTCTGACCGAATAGGAAAACGTAAACTTTTTATTTGCGCCGGTTATATTCTTTGGGGCGTTTCTATATTTAGTTTTATATTTTTAAGAGAAGACATAATTGGCAAGTTTATTCCGGCGACAGTATCGGCGGCTTCGGTAGGTATTTCGCTTGTTATTATATTTGACTGTATCATGACCTTTTTCGGTTCTACCGCCAATGATGCCGCCTTTAACGCTTGGTTAACCGATTCTACCGATTCAACAAACAGAGGTTCTGTTGAAGGTATTAACGCAATGATGCCGCTCGTAGCAATTCTTGTTGTTTTCGGCGGATTTATGTTTTTTAACCTAGATAATCCTAGCAGTTGGTCGGCAATTTTTTCGATTATCGGCATTACTGTTTTAGTTGTTGGCATTCTTGGACTGTTCTTTATTAAGGATACTCCTGCTCCCCCTGCTGACAAGGGTTATTTCAGTTGTATTTTTTACGGCTTTATGCCCTCTACTATAAAGAAAAATCCTCTTCTTTATATTATTCTTATTTGCTTTGCCGTATTTAATATTTCAATCCAAATATTTATGCCTTATCTCATTATTTATTACGAAAAAAGCCTTAATATGACAAATTATGTTTTTATTATGGCTCCCGCAATTATTATTGCCGCAATAGTTACCGCCTTTTGGGGTAAGGTATACGACAAAAAGGGATTTAAATTTTCTGTTATATTCCCTATTTTAGCGCTAAGTTTAGGCTATATAGTTCTTTTCTTTACAAAAACGGTTGTACCCGTATTTATTGGTTCCTTATTTATGATGTGCGGTTACCTTGCGGGTATGGCAGTTTTTGGCGCAATGATTCGCGACAACACCCCCGAAAACAAGGCCGGTATGTTCCAGGGGCTTAGAATTTTCTCCCAAGTGCTTATTCCCGGAGTTGTTGGTCCCTTTATTGGCGCAAAGGTTTTAAAAGACGCCGAACTTATAACAAATAACGACGGTACAACCTCTTTTCTTCCAAACGCCAATATATTTTTAGCGGCGCTTGTTGTAGTTGCATTTTTAGTTCCCGTTTTGTTTTGGTCTTTTAAAAACAACAAAACAAAGTTTATAAACCTTAAAACACCCTTTGAGAAAACCGACCAAACTCCTTGGCAAGAATATCCTCGCCCTTTAATGAAGAGAGATTCTTTTATTTGCTTAAACGGAGTTTGGGACCTTTCGATTATACGGGGTAAAAAAACGGTTGTTAAAAAAGAAATTATTCTTCCCTTCCCTGTCGAATCGCAGTTGTCGGGTTTTAAGTTTGAAAGAAAAAGAAAAGATATACTCCTTTACGAAAAAAGGTTGAATTTAGAAAAGATAAACGGCCGTCTTCTTTTACATTTTGGAGCGGTTGACCAAATTTGCGAAGTTTTTGTTAACCAAAAACTTGCAGGTTCTCATATAGGCGGCTATTTACCCTTTACTGTTGATATTACCGAATTTGTTTTAAAGGGAGAAAATTTAGTTGCCGTAAAGGTTAAAGACACACTCGACCACGACCTTGCTTGGGGTAAACAAAAATATAAGCGGTCGGGTATGTGGTATACTCCGGTTAGCGGAATTTGGCAAACCGTTTGGCTCGAAGAAGTTCCAAACGAGTATATTAAGTCGCTTCGCATTACTCCCGACCTTTGCGGAGTTGATATTGAAGTTTTAGGCGGAGTTGAAGATAAAAAAATAGTTTTCGAGGGAAAAGAATATTCCTTTAGCGGAAACCATTTTAGACTTCTTGTAGAAAACCCTGTTCTTTGGAGCCCCGAAAACCCGAAACTTTATAATTTCGAGGTAATTAGCGGTAATGATAAGGTTTCTTCATACTTTGGGCTTAGAACAATAGAGGTTTGCGGCGATAAGATTCTTCTTAATAAAAAGCCCTTCTTTTTCCACGGGCTTTTAGACCAAGGCTATTATAGCGACGGTATTTATACCCCCGCCAGCCCTAAAGGGTTGCTTTTTGATGTTATGAAAATGAAAGAACTTGGCTTTAATATGCTTAGAAAGCACATTAAGGTTGAAAACGAACTCTTTTATTATTATTGCGACAAGTACGGAATGGTTGTTTTCCAAGATTTAGTAAACAGCGGAAAGTATAGCTTTTTAATTGATACCGGTTTGCCCACACTAGGGCTTAAAAAAGGTGTTTCTCACAGGGCTACTAAACGCAGAAGAGAAATTTTTAAGGCCGACACAAAGGGAACTATTTCGGCCCTTTATAATCACCCCAGCGTTTGCTATTACACCCTTTTTAACGAGGGTTGGGGTCAGTTTGACGCAAAAAATATGTATAGGTGGGTAAAAGAGCTCGACCCAACCAGAGTTTGGGATGCAACTTCGGGTTGGTTCCAAACGGGCGAAAGCGACGTAAAAAGCGAACACATTTATTTTAAGCCGATAAGCCTTAAAAACGACGGCAGGCCTCTTGTGCTTTCGGAATTTGGCGGCTATTCGTATAAAATAGAAGAACATTCTTTTAACCCGGAAAATACCTACGGGTATCGTTTTTTTAAAGACGAGTCTGCTTTCAGGCGCGCCCTTTGCGACCTTTATTTAAACGAGGTTTTACCTGCTATTGAAAACGAAGGTCTTTGCGCCACGGTTCTTACCCAGGTTAGCGACGTTGAAGACGAAACCAACGGACTCTACACCTATGACCGACAGGTTCTTAAGGTTGATAAGGACGAAATGAAAAGGGTTGCTAAGGCGCTGTTTGACGAATATGAAAGGTATGCTCAAAAGCATTGACAAGAAATTCTTTTAGCAATATAATTTGCAGGGGTGAAATAAGTTATGGATAAAAAAGTTCTTACAATTCAAGATATTTCCTGTGTTGGACAGTGTTCCCTAACGGTAGCCTTGCCCATTATTTCGGCTTGCGGATTTGAAACTGCAATACTTCCTTCGGCTGTGCTTTCAAACCATACCGCTTTTTCGCAGTTCACCTTTTTAGACCTAACCGACGAAATGCCAAAAATAAAGGAAGGTTGGAAGGAACAAGGGATTGAGTTTTCGGCCCTTTATACAGGCTATCTCGGAAACGCAAAACAAATAGCCATTGTTAAAGATATTATCGGCGACTGTATTGAAAAAGGCGGCCCTGTAATTGTTGACCCCGCTATGGCCGACTGTGGCAACCTTTATAAAGGGTTTGACCAAAACTATGTTAACAGCATGAAAGAACTTTGCGCTGTTGCCGATATTATTTTACCCAACATTACCGAAGCTTGTTTACTTACAGATACCGAATATAAAACCGACCTTACCCCCGGTTATGTAGAAACACTTATTTATAAACTTTCTAAAATTTGCGGCGGTAAAATTGTTTTAACAGGGGTTAGTTTTGACCAAAACAAAAATGGCGTTGCCGTTTATGAAGGTAGCGAAATTTTATACTACGAACACGACCGCGTTGGCGGCGGTTGCCACGGAACGGGCGATGTTTATGCTTCGGCCTTTGTTTCGGCTCTTGTTTCTTCGAAAAGCGTTTTTAAGTCGGCCAAAATTGCTGCCGATTTTACCCTTTTATGTATTAAAAACACTGTAAGCCACCCCGAACATTGGTACGGCGTAAAATTTGAGCCTATGCTAAAAAATCTTATAGAAATGATAAACGAATAAATAAACCCCCAATAGTTCAAACGAACTATTGGGGGTTGTTTTTAATTGGCAGGTTTAAAACGCACTTCGGGCGAATCTTTGCTTAGGGGAGCAAAGGTATAACCGTTTTTAAGACAATATTCAATTATTGCAGGAACGGCATCTACCGTATGTTTTTTAATGTCGTGCATTAAAACAACAGCGTTTTGTCGGTTTGAAATTTGGTTTATGGTTGAAGAAATAATTTCTTGGGTACTTCTTGTACGAGCATCGTTACAGTCTACATTCCAGTCGAAATAAACGTAACCTTGAGATAAAAGTTCTTTAGAAAGGCGGGTCATAATTCCCTTGTTGCTTTTACTAATAGTATTATTAGTACCGCCGGGGAAACGGAAAATGTTTGTTTCTTTTCCTGTTTGAGCCTTTATTATACTTTGCATTTGGTTAAAATCATTATAGAAATTTTCTTCGCTTTTATAGATAGACCAACTATGTGTAGCGGTATGAATTCCTATGGTATGGCCCTTTTGGTCGATAGTTTTAAGAAGGTTTTGATACCTCGTAAACTGGTTTGTAACAAAGAAGGTAGCCTTAACGCCATACCTGTCGAGATGGTTTAAAACCTCTTGGGTATAGGCTCCGGGGCCGTCGTCGAAGGTAAGGTAAACAGTTTTACCGTTTGGGGTAACGTTTTGAAACGATTCGCTGTTTAAAGAGCCGTATACTATAACCTTACGAACCATTTTGGTTTTGTTGCCCGCGCGGTCGGAAACTTCGTATTCTACGGTATATTCGCCCGATTTAGAGGTATCTACATTGCTTTTAACCTTAACCTTACCTGTAATATCGCCATCGATATTATCCTTAGCAGAAAAGCCCGGTTCAATATAGGTTGAATTAACCTTTAAAAAATATGTACTGGCCTTAGAAAGAACCAAGGTTGGGTACTCTTTATCGTCGGGTATAATGTTGATTTTTTTAGTAGCGATATTCCCCGATTTGTCGGCAACCGAAAGTATACAGGTTAAATCTTGAACCGAGATTTGAACGTTTTTTGTAAGGTCGCCATCTAAACTATCGATAGCGGTATAGTTTAGTTTTATTTCTTCGGGGGTAATGGTAGTTTTGCCGCCGAAAAGGCGAATGTTTTCTTCTTGGCAAGAAATAACGGGAGGCGTTGTATCGGCTACCGTTATCCTTAACTGTTCAACCTTAGTTTTAAAGAAGAATTGAGTTTTATAGGTTATAAAATAGTCGCCAAGTTTAGTAGTATCTACCGTTTCTTGAACCTTTACTTTAGGGGAAAATTTAAGGCCAAAAACCGAAAATTCAGCAGTAGCTTCGGGGGGTGTAAAGGTTGAAAATGCTTCTACGGTTTGTTGGTTTTGAACGCTAATATTTAGTTCTAAATCAGAAAGGTTGTGAACACAACAAACTATTGCTAAAAAAACAAGTAAAACCGTTGCTAAAATTATTGTTACTATGCGTTTTATTCTTTTAGAAAGCACCTTTATCACCTCCGTTTTATTTTAAACGATTATAAAACGGCCCTTAAAAATTTTAAAAAGCCGTTTAAGATTTATTTAACTTGACCTGTGCGGTAGGAAAAACTCATATAGGCTCTGCGCCAGAAACGAGTTTTTACCCAGAAATTTACATATTTTAAATATTTTTTATCTAAAACCGAGTAGGTTTTTTTACCTCTTGTAAAAGAGGTTACTTTTCCGAAAATTTGAGAAGGGTTAACGTTTTCGATTCTTAACTGAAAATCGCCCATTAAGAGGTATTCTCCCGAAGGCAAAACGCCAACGATTCTGTGAACAACGAAAATACCGCTTTTACGCTTATAAAAAACAACATCGCCTACTTTGAGTTTGCTTGATTCGCAAGGCGAAATTGTTAAATTGTCTTTTAGGTTGCGAAGCATTGGGCGCATACTGTTACCGCGGGCGGTAAGAACAACATTTTTACCCTGATTTAAAAACTCACAAATTACGGGAGCGAGTTCTTTAGTAGGGTATTGGTTTATTGTGTTTTTAAAGCTCATTCCAAATACCCTTTCTCCGAAAGGAGCGCTACAAATTGTTCGAAATCTTGTTTTGCGGCTTCTTCGGTAATATCGTACTTTTTAGTTAGTTCTAAAACAACCTCATCTGATGTTGTTTCTTTTAAAAGGAAGCGGAATATAAACTCGGCCGATTCGTTTAAAATAAGGGCATTTTGCAAATCTACGGTAGAATCACCCGCGTAGATAGCAACAGTATCGTTACAAATGGTTCTTATAACAAAACCGTTTTTAAGTTTCATACGACATCCTCCTTTTTTAAAACTAAATACTACCAAATTATACAACATAACTTATATTTTATCAAGATTTAAAAATATGTAAAATAA
>JAZODO010000205.1:0-5392 GCA_045597065.1 Acutalibacteraceae bacterium
GACCCTATGGAGGTAATGTAATATGAAATTTACAGGAAACGCTATTAAATACGGCGATAATGTAGATACCGACGTTATCATCCCTGCGCGCTACCTTAACACTATCGATAAAAAGGAACTCGCTTCTCATTGTATGGAAGACCTCGATAAAACCTTTGTAAATCGCGTTCAGGTGGGCGACATTATGGTTGCAGGTAATAACTTTGGTTGTGGTTCTTCTCGTGAACACGCTCCTATTGCTATTAAAGAAAGCGGAATTTCTCTTGTTATTGCAAATAGCTTTGCAAGAATTTTCTACAGAAACTCTATAAATATCGGCCTTGCTATTTTAGAATGTCCCGAAGCTGTAGCCGGCATTAACGAAGGCGATAAAGTAGAAGCCGACCTCGATGGCGGTGTGATTTATAATCGTACTACGGGAAAAGAGTTTAAAACAAAACCTTTCCCCGAATTTGTACAAAAAATTATTACCGCAGGCGGACTTGTAGAATCTATAAAACAGGGAATAATTAAATAAGAAAGAAGAATTTTTGTGAATTATAATATTGCTCTTTTAAAAGGGGACGGAATTGGTCCCGAAATAGTTGAAAGCGCTGTAAAAGTGCTCTATAAGGTTGGCGCAAAATATGGCCACACCTTCAACTTTACCGATTATCTTATCGGCGGTATCGCTATCGATACAGTTGGCGAAGGCCTACCCAAAGAAACGGTTGACGGTTGCCTTGCTTCCGATAGCGTTATGCTTGGCGCAGTAGGCGGCCCTAAGTGGGACACTCTACCCGGCGATAAACGCCCCGAAAAGGCGCTGCTCGGTATTCGTAGCGCTATGGGCCTTTATACAAATCTTCGTCCCGCTAAACTTTACCCCGCTTTAAAAGATGCTTCGCCCCTTCGTACCGATATCGTAGAAAAAGGATTCGATATTATGATGGTTCGCGAACTTACCGGTGGTATCTACTTTGGCGAGCGTGGTCGACGCCAGGGTAAAAACGGAGAAGAAGCATACGATACCGAAGCATATAGCGTTATGGAAATCGAACGTATTGCTAAGGTTGCCTTCGAAACCGCTATGAAAAGAGATAAAAGGGTAATTAGCGTAGATAAAGCAAACGTGCTCGAATCTTCTCGCCTTTGGAGAGAAACTGTTCACAGAGTTGCTAAAGACTACCCCGAAGTAGAATGTACCGATATGCTCGTAGACAATACTGCAATGCAAATTGTTAGAAACCCCGCTCAATTCGACGTGGTTGTTACCTCTAACATCTTTGGCGACATTCTTTCCGACGAAGCTTCTCAAATTACGGGTTCTATCGGAATGCTCGCATCTGCTTCTCTTGGCGATACAACTCGCGGCCTTTACGAACCTATTCACGGTTCAGCGCCCGATATTGCGGGTCAAAACAAGGCTAACCCTATTGCTACAATTCTTTCTGCTGCTATGATGCTTCGTTACTCCTTCTCTCTTATGGAAGAAGCCGACTGTATTGAAGAAGCGGTTAATAAGGTTCTCGATAAGGGCTATCGTACTGCCGACCTCGCAAAAAGCGGAGAAACTGCTCTTTCTTGTACCGAAATTACAGAAAAAATACTTTCCGAAATTTAATAAACATTTTGCTCTCTGGCAGCGCGCTGCCACCCAGCTTATGGAGGCTAATAAAAATGTTAGATATTAAAATTACAAAAACAACTACCCCTAAAGCGAAACCCGAAAAGGGCGCACCTCTTGGTTTTGGTAAAATCTTTACCGACCATATGTTTATAATGGACTATACCGAAGGAAAAGGTTGGCACGACCCTAGAATAGTACCCTTCCAAAACCTTTCTATGTCTCCCGCTGCAATGGTTTTCCATTATGGCCAAGAAATGTTCGAAGGCCTTAAAGCCTATGTCGGAGCCGATAATAATATTTATATGTTCCGCCCCGATATGAACGCAAAGCGTACTAACAAAACCAACGAACGCCTTTGTATTCCAAGCATTCCCGAAGAAGATTTCGTTCAGGCTATTAAAACGGTTGTAGAAGTAGATAAAGACTGGGTTCCTACAGGTGTTGGCGAATCTTTATACATTCGCCCTTTTATCATTGCTACCGATGAATATTTAGGAGTAAAACCTTCCGACACCTATAAATTTATGGTTATCCTTTCCCCCTCGGGCGCCTACTACGCTAGCGGTATTAACCCCGTTGGTATTTGGATAGAAGACGAATACGTTCGTGCCGTTAAGGGCGGAATGGGCTTTGCTAAAACAGGTGGCAACTACGCTTGTTCTCTTGCAGGTCAGGTTAAAGCTCATAACGACGGCTATTCTCAGGTTCTCTGGCTCGATGGTGTAGAAAGAAAATATATCGAAGAAGTTGGCGCTATGAACATCTTCTTTAAAATCGATGGTAAAATTGTAACACCTATGCTAAACGGTTCAATTCTTCCCGGCGTTACCCGTGATTCGGTTATTACCCTTTGTAAATCTTGGGGTCTTACCGTTGAAGAACGTCGCCTTTCTATCGACGAAGTAGTAGAAGCCTATAATAACGGAAAACTCGAAGAAGTTTTCGGAACAGGTACTGCCGCCGTAATTTCTCCCGTAGGTAAACTCCGTATAAAAGATAATGTTATGATTATAAATAATAACCAAATCGGCGAAGTAAGCCAAAAAATTTATAATACCGTAACTGGTATTCAACTCGGTAAGGAAGAAGATGCCTTTGGTTGGCGTTTCCTTGTTTGTAAGGCTTAAATTGTTTTAAAGGAGTAAGCGGTTATGATGATGTTTATGCGTTTCCCCGAAGGCAAGGCAAAGGCGCTTACCATGTCTTACGATGACGGTATGCGTCAAGACAGAAGACTTGTTGAAATTTTCAACAAAAACGGAATTAAGGCAACCTTTAATATAAATTCAGCCTCTTTCGGTCAAGGCCGAATAGGGGAGCACGGCGAAGACAGAACCCGTTTTACCGTAGAAGAAGCGATAGAAGTTTTCGCAAACAGTGGGCACGAAATTGCCCTTCATTCTCATACCCATCCTCATCTCGATAAAATGCCTCGCGATATGGTGGCCTATGAAATTGTTAAAGACCGCGAAGCCTTAGAAAATATCTTCGGCAGAATTGTTAAAGGTATGGCCTACCCTATGGGAACTACTAACGATTTCGTTGTAGAAACCTTAAAAAATTGCGGCGTATCTTATGCGAGAACTACCGTTCAAACCGAAAGGTTCGATATACCTTCCGACTGGCTGCGCCTACCCTCCACCTGCCACCATAATAATGCAAAACTAATGGATTTAGCCAAAGACTTTTTAGATAATAACAAAAGTCCCATTGCTAAACTCTTTTACGTTTGGGGCCATTCATACGAGTTCGACGTTTCAGACAATTGGGACCGTATAGAAACGTTTTGCGAATACGTAGGTAAAAAGGACGATGTTTGGTATGCTACTAATATTGAAATTTATAACTACATAGAAGCATACAACCGACTTAAAACCTCGGCTAACGGGAAAATTGTTCATAATCCTACAAGCCAAACACTCTGGTTTTTGGCAGATAAACTTTATAGCGTAGCGTCAGGCGAAACTATTAAACTTTAATAAAGACCCCTGCTCCAAACAAAATTTTTGGGGCAGGGAATTGTTGCGTTTTATAGGTTTTATAAAAATATGCAAATTTTTAATAAAATCTGAATATTTCTTTAGCACACTACTTGACTAAAGTGAAATGATGTGCTATACTGTATTTAAGAAGTAACCCGAAAGGAAGGCTGTTATGCCCGAAAACACTATGCTCAGTTTTGAAGAAAAAATCTCTATAAAACTTATGGAACTTTTTGGTTCTTTTGGCTATAAAAAGTTTAAAATGAGCAAATTCGAAGAGTACGACCTTTATATCGAAAATAAAAGTTTCCTAAAAAGCGAAAATATTATTGCTTTTAACGACCCTACGGGTAAACTTTTAGCCCTAAAGCCCGACGTTACCCTTTCTATTGCTAAAAATACTGCCGATAACGAGTCTGAACCTCGTAAACTTTTTTATAGCGAAAACGTATATCGCGTTTCTGGCAATATGCACGAATTCAAAGAAATCGAGCAAATCGGCTTAGAATACATAGGCGAGGTAGATACCTATTCGCTATGCGAAGTAATAACCCTCGCTAAACGCGCTTTGGCGACCATTAGCAGTTCCTATGTACTCGACATTTCTCACATGGGCCTTGTAATCGGCCTTTTAGAAAGCACAGGCCTTTCTTACGACCTTCGCGAAAAAATTACCGAATATATCGGAACCAAAAATTCTCACGAAATTAGCCGTATCTGTGCCGAAAATAATGTGTCTTCTAGTTTAACCGAAAAACTAACTACCCTAGCATCTCTCTACGGTAGTATCGATAAAATTATTCCATTAGCCGAAAATTTGGTTGTAAACGATACTACTAAATCTGCCGTAAACGAACTCAAAGAACTTTGCAGCGTTTTAAAGGTTAGCGGTATAGCCGATAAAATTAACATCGACTTTTCGGTTGTTAGCGACATTAGTTACTATAACGGAATTACATTTAGAGGTTATATTGAAAATGTTCCCGGATGTATTCTTTCGGGCGGCCGCTACGATAATCTTCTTAAAAAACTTGGTAAAAATTTGGGAGCGGTAGGCTTTGCCGTTTATATGGACCTACTTTCTGCTCTTAATAAAGATACCGACCGTTTCGATGCCGACGTACTTTTAGTTTATTCTAAAAACACCCCTGCCGAAATGGTTATTAAGGCGGTAAATATCCTTAAAGAAGAGGGAAACCGCGTTTTCGCTTCTACCGTTGTTTGTAAAAATATTAAGTATAAACGCCTTGTAAATATAGGCGAAATGAATTTGGAGGGCTAATCTATGAGTAACTTTATAAATATTGCCCTTCCAAAGGGTCGCCTTGGCGAAAAGGTTTACAACCTTTTCGAAAAACTAGGCTACGGTTGCCCCGCTCTACTCGAAAATACAAGAAAACTCGTTTTCGAAGACGAGCAAAACGGCGTTCGCTACTTTTGGGTAAAACCAAGCGACGTTGCTATCTATGTTGAAACAGGGGTTGCCGATGTAGGGGTTGTTGGTAAAGATATTTTGCTAGAACAAAACCCCGATGTTTACGAACTTTTAGACCTAGGTTTTGGTAAATGCCGAATGGCGGTAGCCGGTAAAAAAGGCGATATTTTACCGCTCGATAAAACTATTAAGGTTGCCACAAAATTCCCTAACATTGCAAAAAAACATTTTGCTTCTAAAAGCCGCGAAATCGATATTATTAAACTTAATGGCTCTATCGAACTTGCCCCGATTTTAGGAATGGCCGACGTTATTGTCGATATTGTTGAAACGGGAACAACCCTTAAAGAAAACGATTTAGACGTT
>JAZODO010000206.1:0-8934 GCA_045597065.1 Acutalibacteraceae bacterium
TCTTCTAAAATATCTTCCATGGTAGCAATACCTAGTGTTCCGCCAAACTCGTCTAAAACTATCATAATATGGGTTCGTTCTTCGCGTAATACGTCAAGAGCATCGTCTAGCTTAACCGTCATATGAATAAAATATGGTTCAACTAAAAGCGATTTAATATCGATATCTTCCTTCTTTGTATCAACAAGCGCTTTTAAAAGATTCTGTGTTACAAGAATACCAATAATGTTATCGATACTTTCTTCATAAACGGGAATTCTTGAATAAGGTGATTTAAAAACAGTTTCTATAATTTCGTCGATACCGTCGCTAATATCAACCGCTATCATATCAACTCTGGGAATCATAACCTCTTTAATAGAAGTGTCGCCAAAGTCGATAGCCGACTGTAAAAGTTCGCTTCGGTCTTCATCTATAGAACCTTCTTCTTCGCCCGTTTCAATAATAGAAGCCAGTTCATCGGTAGTAACACCGTTGTCTTCTTTATTGAATGCTTTTGAAATAAGAGTTATAAGTTTATTTATAACCCACGCTACGGGGAAGAAAACTACCATAAATATAAATAGGGGAAGCGCAAATAGGTAAATAAGTAGTTTAGAGTTTCCTTTAGCAATAACCTTAGGCGCAATTTCGCCAAAGATTAAAACAATAACGGTAGAAACAGCGGTTGCAATAGCGGCGGCAAGGCCTTCGCCGGTAATACCTGTTTCATAAAAGAGCGAAAGGCAAATTGCAGTTGCAACGGTAGAGAAAGCAAAATTTACAATATTGTTTCCTATAAGAATTGTAGAAAGTGCAAAGTTATAGTTTTGGCTAATTTTAAAGGCTAATAGGTTAATAAATCCTTTTTCACTAGCCTTTTCAAGTTGGCCTTCGTTTGCTAGGTTATATGCCGTTTCACAGGCCGAAAAGAATCCTGAACCTAAAAGGGAGATTATAAGAATTATAATTTCGGTTTTCATTATTCCTCTACCTCCTCTATAACTTCGGGATTAATTTTAAAGGTAAGGGAAATAAGCCTTCCGCGGAAAACCTTTTTTGCGGTTATTTCTAAACGGCGGTAGGTAAAATTAGAACCAACCGAAGGTACGCGACCAAGCATTCTGCCTACCCATTTTCTAAGGGTATAATGTCCGCATTCTTCGCGGTCAAAGTCGTCGTAGTCCATCATTTCAAATGCCGAAACAACCGAAAGGTCGGCGCTAACTTCAAAAGTATTGTCGTCAATTTGGCGGAACTTGTCCTCAATTTTATCGTTTTCGTCCCAAATTTCGCCAACAAGTTCTTCAAGCATATCTTCCATAGTTACAATACCAACAATTCTGCCTAAACGGGTTTTAACTATGGCAAAAGGCTTATGAAGTTTCTTCATTTCCGAAAGAAGTTCGTCTATTTTGTTTTCGGGGGTTACGAAAAGGGGAGTATCTAAAAGGGTTTTTATGTCGGGGTCGTTACCCTTTAAATAGTTTTCAAGATATTCGCGAGTTCTTAAAACGCCAATTATGTTATCTATTTCTCCGCGATAAACGGGAATTCTCGAATAGGGCGAATTTTTAACCGTTTCTAAAACTTCTTCTTTTAATGAGTTAATGTTAAGGCAAAGAACATCTCTTCGGTCGGTTAAAATATCGGCTACCGAAACTTCCGAAAACTCAAAGGCAGAATAAAGAAGACGGCTTTCGTCCGAATCTATCGAGCCATCTTCTTCCATATCTTCTATAATATCAATAACGTCGTCTTCTGTAACGGTGGGTTCTTGCTTTTTAGTAAAGAGTTTACTGATAAGGCGAGAGATAAGTGCAAACAAAGCCGAAAGAGGCGTAAGTATAAAACCTATAAAACTAAGCGGAGCCGCTATTTTAAGGGTATATTTTTCGCTAACTTCTTTAGCAAGTGCTTTGGGTAAAACCTCTCCAAAAATAATAACAATAGCAGTTACAATAAATGTCATAACCGCGGGATGAATTCCAATATGAAGAGCAAGTAGGGTAGAAAAAGAACTTAGCGCAATATTTACAATATTATTACCAACAAGAATAGTTGTAATAGACTTGTCAAAATTGTTTACAAGCCTTAGTGCCGCTTTAGCATTTTTAACGTTATTGTCGGCCATAGCCTTAAGTCTAACCTTGCTAACTGCGGTAATTGCCGTTTCGCTGGAAGAGAAAAAGGCGCTAAGGGCCAATAAACATAAAAGAAAAACTAAAGTCCAAGCGTTGTCTACAACTAAATCAAAGATTGTTGAAAAACTAAAGTCTGTCTGTAAAAGACATAATCGGCCTTCGGTTGTTGTGCTCATACTACACCCGTCATCCATTCACAAACCAACTCCTATAATATTATTTAGTAATGTAATATTAACACGGTTTGGTAAAATAGTCAAGTAACGGTAAAAAAGCTACAATTTGGTTTACATAAAATTACGAATTTTTTTCTTATCGTATTGACACTATTCGACCAAATTGATATAATTATAATGTTATATTGTGTAGTAATATAACAATCGATTTTTAGTTTTAAAGGATGGTGAGGTATGAAACTTTTAAGAAAATACTTAATGGTAGTTTTATGTGTTGTTCTTTTAATAACAAGCATAGGCTTTAACTCAAATTTCCTTTCGGTTCATGCCGCTGAAGCCACCCATACGGGTATAGTTAACGTAACCGATGTATTAAGGGTGCGTTCCGGTCCCGGAACAAACTATAATGCCCTTGGAACCCTTTCCCCAAATGCCGAGGTAACTATTTATGGCGAACCGGTAACCGGTGGAAATTATAAATGGTATAAAATCGCTTATAAGAGCGGATATGGATATGTTGCGTCCAATTATATAATAAATGTAAAAGAAATCCCTAAATACGACTATAATGCCGATTTTGAATCTAACCTTACAAAGCAAAACTTCCCCGAAAGTTATAAGGTTCTACTCCGTAAACTTCACGCTACGCATCCTAACTGGGTATTCTTAGCCGACCACCTTTCTATGACCTTTGAAGAAGCGGTTAAGGCCGAAAGCGAAGTAGGTAAAAGCCTTGTTCAAAACGGGACAACCCTTATACCCGATTCGTATAAGTCAATGGCCAAAGGTGCTTACGACTGGAAAAATAATATTTACATTTCATACGATAGCGGAAACTGGGTTACCGCCGAAAAAGAGGTTGTCGAATATTATTTAGAACCCAGAAACTTCCTTAACGAAAATAATATCTATCTTTTCCTTGAACAGTCTTATAATGTGAACCTTCAAAATAAAGAAGGCCTTCAAAAAATCCTAAACGGTACCTTTATGGAGGGCGCGTTCCCCGAATCTACCTATAAAACCTATAACGATGTTTTAATGGAAGCCGCAAAAAAATCGGGCGTTAGCCCCTATGTTCTTGCCGCAAGCATTATTATAGAACAGGGCGCAAACGGTACGGGCGGTTCAATTTCGGGTAAAATTAAAGGTTATGAGGGAATCTATAACTTCTTTAACGTTAGAGCCTATGCGTCGGGCAGTTACGATGCCGTTACCTACGGCCTTATGTATGCGTCCGGTTCGGGCAGCTTAGACAGGCCTTGGAATACTCGCGCTAAATCAATCATAGGCGGCGCGCAACATTACGCAAACGGCTACGTTAAAAGAGGACAAGATACCCTTTATTATAAAAAGTTTAACGTAATAGTTCCTTCCTTTTACGTTAACCAATATATGACCAACGTTCAAGGCGCATATCTTGAAGCCTCTAAACTAAAAAGCGCCTATTCAAGTGTTAATGCCAATGCGGCGTTAACCTTTAGCATTCCGGTATATAAAAATATGCCAACCGAAAATAAAACCGCTCTCCCAACCTCTAAGGGAGCGAACAACTACTATTTAACTAACCTTTCGGTTAACGGAACTACTCTAGAAGGTTTCGATATGTATACAAACAGTTACGAAATGGTAGTTAAAGAAACCGTTTCTACTATCGATGTAACCGCAAAAGCTGTTAGTGGCGCTTCGGTTAGCGGAACGGGTAAAATTGCTTTAAAATCGGGTAAAAATACCGTAACCGTAACCGTTACAGCGGCTTCGGGTAAAAAAGCGAACTATACTATTTCGGTATTCCGCGAAGGTAACGGTAGCGTTCAAGATACGCCCACTGTAGCGCAACCTACCGTAGAGGGTAGCTATAAAATTAGCACCTATGTTAGCGGCGTAACCGTTGGTACAACGGCTTCAAACTTTATTAAAACCTTTGGTGTTAAAAACGGAACCGCAAAGGTATTTGATTCTGCTAACCATGAAAAAACTTCAGGCACTATTGTAACGGGCGATAAGGTATTGGTTTACGATACCGCAGGTGCTAAAAAGTTAGAATTTTCGATAGTAGTGTTTGGCGACATCAACAGCGACGGAAAAATTTCAATAATCGACCTCGCGCGCGTTCAAAAACACCTGCTCGAACTAAATAAACTTTCGGGCGCGCAAAGTACAGCGGCCGATGTTAACCGCGACGGAAAAATTTCAATTCTAGACCTCGCTCGTGTTCAAAAACATCTGCTCGAAATAACTAAAATTACCCAATAGGAGAATATAAATGAAACACATAGCAAAAAAACTTATTCCTTTATTCGTTATTATTTGTATTTTAATTGGAACCTTAGCAATAAACGTTTCTGCAGCAGGTTCAACGATTGCGTTTAGTAAAAGCAAACTTTCGGTAGGCGAAACCTTAACCGTTACTGCTCGTTTCTCAACCTCTTCGGGCGACCCTATGTATGCCCTTGAATGTTATTTAACCTACGACTATAAAATGTTCGACTACGTTGAAAGCAGTAACGCAAACAAAATAACCGACGGTAAAATTAAAATAGTCCTTATGTCCGACGGTAAGGTCAGCCTTGCTCAGGATATTAAACTAAAGGCTAAAAAAGCAGGCAGCTCGGCTATTTCGGTTGAAAGTATAACATATATCGATAAAAACGATATTGAAAAGTCGCTTTCTTCCTCTTCGGCTCCTATTACCGTTGTTAGCGCAAGTGAGCAAGCATCATCTAACGCTAACCTTACTGCAATTAACGTTTCGGCAGGAACCTTAGTTCCTACCTTCTCGCCCAACGTTACTTCTTACAATATAACAATTCCTTATACCGAAACCGAGTTTTGGGTTCAACCCGCAAAGGCCGACTCTAAAGCAACCTACCTTGTTTATGGTAGTAAGGAAATGAAGGTTGGCGCAAATAAACGCTCAATAGTTGTAACCGCCGAAAATGGTCAAACAAAAACCTATACCCTCAATATTACTCGTTTAGCCGAAGACGGAAGCAGTGTTGACCAAAACGGTGTCGACAACAATCTTCCCGAAAATAGTATAGAAGTTTTAGTTGGCGAAGAAACCAAATATATAAGCGAAGAAATTTCTACCGATAATGTTCCTAAAGGTTTTAACATAATCGACTACGTTATTGGAGATAAAACCGTTCCCGCCGTTGGAAATAACGAATATGTTATGCTTTATCTCGTAAATCCCGATGGAACCGACCCGAGCTTTTATATAATCAATGCTGACGGAACCTACAAAAGAGCTTCAAAACTCGAAGTAGGCTCTGCTCCTTATTATCTAATCCCTGCTCCCGAAATTCCAAGCGGATATACCGCTAACCCGATTCAAATAAACGGTGTTTCTATGACCGCCTATAAGAGCGAAAACCTAGAACTAGCCGACTTTTATTTGGTTTATGCAATCGGTCCTCAAGGCCATATAGGTTTCTATTCTTTCGATACATTAGATAAAACTATGCAACGTGCAACAGTTTTAATCGCTACCCCCGAGGAACCGGAAGAAGTTACCCCCGAAACCGATAAAACCATAGCAGAAAATATACTTGCAATGAATACTGCCGAAAAGATTGTTGCAATTACTATTCTCCTAATAATTCTTCTCCTTATTGCGGCAATAGTTATTTTAATTACCAAAATCGCTTCTTCGGCTAAAACTAAAAATGAACAATTTGAAGAACCCGAAGATTTAGGCGAAATAGAAGAAGGTTTCGAATATATCGAAGTTTCAAACGCTTTAGAATCCCCCGAAAACGAAGAATAAAATTAAAGCCGATATGTAAATTTACATATCGGCTGTTTTATATTTATTTAATTTTAGTAAGGGTTCTAAGGGAATTTAAAATTGCTAAAATAAGAACTCCAACATCGGCAAATACCGCAAGCCAAATATTCGAAAGGCCAACAGCGCTTAAAATTAGAACCAAAAATTTAACCAAAAGTGCAAGGGTTATATTTTGTTTTGAAACCAAAAGCGCTCGTTTTGCTATTTTAATTGCTTTCGGAATAAGCATAAGGTCGTCGTTCATAATTACAATATCGGCGGCTTCAATAGCAGCATCGCTTCCAAGTCCGCCCATAGCAATTCCTAAATCCGCTCTGGCTAAAACGGGGGCATCGTTTACTCCATCGCCAATAAAGGCAACACGCGAGTTAAAACCGTTTATTATTTCTTCGGTAATTTTAACCTTATCTTCGGGGAGTAAATCGCTATAAAATGTTTTAATATTTGCCTTTTCGGCAACGCTTTTAGCGGTTTTTAAATTATCTCCGGTTAGCATAACAACATTTTTGCCGCCGCTATTTTGGATATTTAAAATGGCGTTACCGGCTTCCTTTTTAATTTGGTCTTCTGCTTTTATATAGCCTAAATATTTACCGCCTTTTGCAACAAGAACGGTTGTAGAATCAAGGTTAATGCTCTGTCTATCAATCCCGAAATCGTTTAAAAGAGCCTCGTTTCCTGCAACTAAAGTTTCGCCCTTAAAGTTACATCTTACTCCTTTGCCCGAAATAATTTTATAATCGGTTGCAACGGGGGCGTTTTTACCGTACTCGGCCTTTATGGCTAAAGCGATAGGGTGTGGAGAATGGCTTTCACAAATTGCTGCAAATTCTAAAAGTTCGGCCTTTGTTACGCCCTTTTCGGGGAAAATACCGCTAACGCTAAATTTGCCCTTTGTAAGGGTTCCCGTTTTATCAAAAATAAAGGTATCAACTTTAGCTAGTGTTTCTAAATAACAACTTCCCTTAACCAAAATGCCTTCTCTTGAAGCGCCACCAAGCGCCCCGAAAAAGGCCATAGGTACCGAAACAACAAGCGCACAAGGGCAAGAAATTACTATAAACATAACGGCGCGAATTAGCCAACCGCTCCAACTGCCTAAAAACAAAGGGGGAATAGTTGCAATTAAAATTGCCGCAACTACTACCGCAGGGGTATAATACTTCGCAAATGTTGTAACAAAGTTTTCGGCCTTTGCCTTTTTGGTAGAAGCGTTTTCGGCAAGTTCTAATATTTTTGAAACGGTAGATTGGTCAAATTCTTTTAAAACCCTAACCTTAATAGGAGAACTAAGGTTTACGCTTCCGCTAATTACGGTATCGCCGCATTTAAGATAAATAGGAACAGATTCTCCGGTTAACGACGAGGTGTCGAAACTGCTTTCGCCCTCTATTATAATTCCGTCCAACGGAACCTTGTCGCCCGGTTCTATAATAATTATGTCGCCAACCTTAACATCGTAAGGGTCTACTTCTAAAATTTCGTTTTCTTTTAAAAGCCTTGCGAAATCGGGCCTAATATCCATAAGCGAGGCAATAGACTTTCTCGCCTTTCCAACCGCTATCGACTGAAACAGTTCGCCTACCTGGTAAAAGAGTAAAATAAATGTTCCTTCGGCATATTCGCCTAAAATAAAAGCACAAATACTTCCTGCCGACATTAAAAAATGTTCGTCTAAAATGTGGCCGTGAATAATTCCGTTTACCGCTGCTATTATAACGTCTAGCCCTACCGTAAAAGCGGCTCCAATATAAAAATAAAGCGATAAAAACGAAGTTATCGGGTTAAGGCTTAAAACAAAACCCGAAAGTAACATAACGGCCGCGCAAATAATTCTTATTAAAATAATTTGTTGTCGTTTATTCATATCTATCGTTTAACCCTACAAGTAATATTAACCCCTGTTACTGCCTTGTCTACTTCGTTCATTATGTTTTCGAAGTTTTCATCTTCTATATCAATGGTAAGTCGCGCTAACATAAAACTAACCGTAGCGTGTTTAACCCCTTTAATTTTATTTATAGCTTTTTCCATTTTTGCTGCACAGTGTGCACAGTCGAGGTTTTCAATTTTATAAGAGCGTTTCATAATAATCACCTTCGCTTTTGATTAATTTTATTTTAACACATATTGGTTTTATGCGCAATTAAAAAAGCCTAGGAAAACCTAGGCTTTTAGTATTA
Organism: Acutalibacteraceae bacterium; assembly: GCA_045597065.1. Classification (GTDB taxonomy): domain Bacteria; phylum Bacillota; class Clostridia; order Oscillospirales; family Acutalibacteraceae; genus SFWF01. The sequence goes on from JAZODO010000206.1 coordinate 8,273, forward strand.
TCTGTTATTGATAAGTTTTGTAAGGGTAGTGGGGTCAACAATTTTTCCGTCTTTATAAACGCGCATATTGCCCGAAGCGATTTCGTCAATAAGAATAACTTCATCTTTGTTAAAACCAAATTCAAACTTAATATCCCAAAGGTCAAGACCGATAGATTTAAGGTCGTCGGCAACAATTTTGGTAATAGCAAGTGTTTGAGCCTTCATGCTTTCAAACATTTCGGGGCTCATAACGCCAAGAGCGGCAAGACCTTCGCCTGTAACAAGGGGGTCGCCTAAAGCGTCGTTCTTAAAGGTACATTCAACATAGCCGCCTTCAAGAGGGGTACCGTCTTTAATGTATTCGCCGTATCTGCGAATAAAGCTTCCGGTAGCAACTAAACGGCAAATTACTTCAAGTCCGTGGCCAAAAACGGTAGCGGGAAGAACTTCCATAGTAGCTTCTTCAACGTTTGCAGAAACGTAGTGGGTTTTAATGCCTGCTGCTTTAAGAAGTTCAAAATAACGGATAGAGGAAATAAGGTTTGCTTTTCCAATACCTTCAATAGTAAGACCAACCGAGTTTTCGCCGGGGTCGAACACGCCGTCTTTACCGGTGCAATCGTCTTTAAATTTTAGCATAACGTTGCCGTTGTCAAGAGAATAAACGTCTTTAGTTTTTC